>NZ_JBMAXV010000026.1:0-81397 GCF_048589245.1 Klebsiella sp. 10982 | reverse complement strand
AAGAGCCCTGAGCATTTGCTCAGGGCTTTTTTGTTTGCTCTGTTTTCGATTATTGCTAAATCAGCAAAAATCCTCTGCATTAATCACTCTTTTTCTCCACTTCACCCTCAGCCATAATTCTATCCGTTAACCGAAATGAAGAAATAACGAGGAAAATCATGGCAATCCCTGCATTTGGTCTTGGCACCTTCCGTCTGAAAGATGATGTTGTTATCGCATCCGTAAAAACCGCGCTGGAGCTGGGCTATCGTGCTATCGACACCGCGCAAATCTATGACAACGAAGCCGCGGTGGGTCAGGCTATCGCCGAAAGCGGCGTGCCGCGTGATGAGCTGTTCATCACTACCAAAATCTGGATCGAAAACCTGAGCAAAGACAAACTCATCGCCAGCCTGAAAGAGAGCCTGCAGAAGCTGCGCACGGACTATGTTGACCTGACGCTGATCCACTGGCCGTCACCGAACGATGCGGTTGCGGTTGAAGAGTCTATGGCGGCCCTGATGGAAGCGAAGAAACTGGGACTGACCCGTCAGATTGGTATCTCCAACTTCACTATTCCGCTGATGGAGCGTGCGATTGCCGCCGTTGGTGCGGAAAACATCGCGACTAACCAGATTGAGCTTTCTCCGTACCTGCAAAACCGTAAAGTCGTCGATTGGGCGCGTGAGCACGGCATCCATATCACTTCTTACATGACGCTGGCCTACGGCAAGGCGCTAAAAGATGAAGTGATTGCTCGCATCGCGGCGAAACATGGTGCGACCCCGGCGCAGGTTATCCTGGCATGGGCAATGGGCGAAGGCTATGCGGTTATCCCATCGTCCACCAAGCGTGACAACCTGGCCAGCAACCTGAAAGCGCAGGATCTGCAGCTGGATGATGAAGATCGTCAAGCGATCGCCGCACTGGACTGCAACGATCGTCTGGTGAGTCCGGAAGGTCTGGCGCCGCAGTGGGATTAATCTCCCGATGCCGGCATGCCGTTCGCACTGCCGCCTGAAATCGTATTACGACAGCTCCTTCGGGAGCTGTTTTACATGCTCGCTCAGAAAATCAATAAATGCCCTGATGCGGGTGCTGACCGCCCGGTCGCTGTAATAGACGGCACTGAAGGGCATCTCCACCGGTAAGCGCTTATCGGCCAGTAGTTCGACAAACTCTCCGCTGGCAATCTCTTTATCCACCATGTAATCCGACAAACAGGCAATGCCGTTACCGGTCAGGCACAGCTGCTTGAGCGTTTCGCCGCTGTTGGATGACACCGCCGACTCGATCTCTAACAGCTGACCATCGCAACAGGAGACCGGCCAGGTATTCAGCGATACCGGTTCGGTGAAGCCGAGGCAGTGATGCTGTTTCAGATCTGACGGATGCTGCGGCATACCGTAGCGCGCGACATAGTCGGGCGAGGCGACGATCTTACGATAGCTGGTAAACAGCGGTCGGGCGCGCAGGCTGGAGTCCGTTAAGGTCCCGGCCCGAATAGCCACATCTACTTTTCGCTCAATCAGATTGATAAACGTCTCTGAAGAGACGAGCGATAGCGTCATTTCCGGGTAGCGCTCGCGAAATGGCTTTACCAGCGGCATAAGAAAATGCAGCATCACCGGCGTTGCCGCATCTACCCGCAGCAGACCGCGCGGGGTCGTGCGTGTCTCCAGCAGATCATTCTCTGCCGCTGCCATCTCCTGCAAGACCACCTGCATCCGGCGAAAATAGCGCTCGCCTTCTTCGGTCAGGCTGAGCTGGCGGGTGGTCCGATTGAGCAGGCTCACACCCAGCTTTGATTCCAGCTTCTTGACCGCCCGGCTGACGGCAGAGTTGGCTTGTCCGAGCTGCTCGGCCGCCCGGCTGAAACTCCCGCTTTCCACCACCGCCACAAAGATGGCGATCTCCTCTGATGTGGCTCTCATTATTGCACCTGTAGCAAAATTCTATTGATACTTTGATAGTTTTTGTTATTTATACAACCCTTCATACTACGTGTCATCTTAATCCTGATGCTACGGAGTAAATTATGCCACTGGCGCTATTTGCCTTAACTGTCGGTGCCTTCGCAATTGGCACCACTGAATTTGTGATTGTCGGCCTGGTCCCGACCATCGCCCAGCAACTCTCTATCTCTTTGCCTTCTGCAGGACTGCTGGTCTCTATCTACGCGCTGGGCGTAGCTATCGGCGCTCCGGTGCTGACGGCGTTAACGGGGCGTATGCCGCGTAAACAGCTACTGCTGGCGTTGATGGTCCTGTTTACGGCGGGTAATGTGCTGGCCTGGCAGGCCCCGGGCTATGAAACGCTGATCCTGGCCCGTCTGCTGACCGGCCTGGCACACGGCGTGTTCTTCTCTATTGGCTCGACAATCGCCACCAGCCTGGTGGCAAAAGAGAAAGCGGCCTCGGCCATTGCCATTATGTTCGGCGGCCTGACGGTCGCACTGGTAACCGGGGTACCGTTCGGGACTTTCATCGGCCAGCATTTTGGCTGGCGGGAAACGTTTCTTGCGGTATCGATTCTGGGCGTCATTGCCCTTATCAGCAGCCTGATTCTGGTACCGAATAATATTCCGGGCCGCGCCAGCGCCAGCCTGCGCGATCAGATGAAAGTATTAACCCATCCGCGTCTGCTGATGATCTACGCCATTACCGCGCTGGGCTACGGTGGCGTATTTACCGCGTTTACGTTTCTTGCGCCGATGATGCAGGAGCTGGCCGGTTTTAGTCCGTCAGCGGTGAGCTGGATCCTGTTGGGCTATGGTGTCTCGGTCGCTATCGGTAATGTGTGGGGGGGCAAACTGGCCGATAAGCATGGCGCCGTCTCCGCGCTGACGTTCATCTTTGCCGCGCTGGTGGTGCTGCTGCTGGTCTTCCAGATGACCGCCAGCATCCACTATGCCGCGCTGGCAACGGTGCTGGTGATGGGCATCTTCGCTTTCGGCAACGTGCCGGGTCTGCAGGTGTATGTGGTGCAAAAAGCCGAACAGTACACGCCTGGCGCCGTCGACGTCGCTTCCGGCCTGAATATTGCCGCCTTCAATGTGGGCATTGCTCTGGGGTCAATCGTCGGCGGGCAGACGGTTGAGCGGTACGGCCTGGCGCAGACGCCGTGGATTGGTGCGGTGATCGTACTGGTCGCCTTGCTGTTGGTGGTACTGAGCGGTCGTTTAGATAAATCGCCGCGCCGTTCAGCAGCGGTTTCTGTCGAAGGTTAAGCGTTAATCGCAAATTGCATTGAAAGTGGGTGGGAAAATCCCTATAACAGAAGAACCAGTCGTTGTTGGGCTGGTTTCTGTTATTGAGGATTAATGCCCAAATTGCGAAAGAATACCTATGCCATGCGCTACGTCGCCGGACAACCTGCGGAGAGAATATTGCCTCCGGGGGCGTTTGCGGGCGTGAGTCCGGTTTATCCGGCCGGCACGCCGTTAAGCAGCGATGACAAAATCCGCGTGCTGGTATGGAATATCTTCAAACAACAGCGCGCAGAGTGGCAGTCGGTCCTTAAGAACTTTGGCAAAGATGCGCATTTAGTCCTGCTGCAGGAGGCGCAAACCACACCTGAGCTGGTCAGGTTTGCGACCACCAACTACCTGGCTGCCGATCAGGTACCCGCTCTGGTGCTGCCGCAGCATCCTTCTGGCGTCATGACGCTGGCCTCTGCTCACCCCATCTATTGCTGCCCACTGCGCGAGCGTGAGCCTATTTTGCGCCTGCCGAAATCAGCATTAGTGACCGTCTATCCGCTGCCCGATGCGCGGCTGCTGATGGTGGTCAACATCCATGCCGTCAACTTTAGCCTCGGCGTCGACGTTTACAGCAAACAGCTGCTGCCGATTGGCGATCAGATTGCCCATCACAGCGGGCCGGTGATCATGGCTGGAGACTTCAATGCCTGGAGCCGGCCGCGGATGAACGCGCTGTACCGCTTTGCGCGCGAGATGTCGTTACGCGAAGTTCGTTTCTCTGATGACCAGCGCCGCCGTGCGTTTGGCCGTCCGCTCGATTTTGTGTTCTATCGTGGGTTAAGCGTGCACGATGCTTCCGTGCTGGTGACCCGCGCCTCCGATCACAACCCGCTACTAGTCGAATTCAGTCCCGGCAAGCCTGATTAATTTAAGGTATGTCAGGCCTGCCATCGGGCAGGTCTGCGTTCAGCATGATGCTGCCCTAAATTACTCACACAACCGAAGGACAACACAATGACAACACGCTCTCACCATGACAACGTCGAAAAGCAGTTCGGCTCCCAGGCTAGCGCCTATCTGACCAGCGCCGTGCACGCCTCCGGGCGCGATCTGCAGCGGCTGGCGGAACGGCTGGCCGATTTCCCCCAGGCGAAAGTGCTGGATATGGGCTGCGGGGCAGGGCACGCCAGCTTTGCCGCGGCGGGACAGGTTGCCAAGGTGACCGCCTATGATTTATCAAGCCAGATGCTGGAAGTGGTTACCGCGGCGGCAAAAGAGAAAGGCTTTAGCAATATCGTGACCCAGCAGGGATATGCCGAAACGCTGCCGTTCGCTGATGCCAGTTTTGATGTGGTGATTAGCCGCTACTCCGCTCACCACTGGCATGATGTCGGCCAGGCGCTGCGTGAGGTGAAACGGGTGCTGAAGCCGGGCGGGGTGATGATCATTATGGATGTGATGTCGCCGGGTCATCCGGTGCGTGATATCTGGTTGCAGACCGTGGAAGCGCTGCGCGATACCTCGCACGTGCGTAATTATTCCAGCGGCGAGTGGCTGGCGCTGGCCAATGACGCAGGTCTGGTGATTAATCATTTATCGACCGATCGCCTGCCGCTGGAGTTCAGCTCATGGGTGGCGCGGATGCGTACACCTGAGCCGCTGGTGGAGGCGATTCGCTTATATCAGCAGAGCGCTTCGGCGGAGGTCAAAGCGTACTTCGAGTTACAGCAGGACGGATCGTTTACCAGCGATACCATCCTGTTCGAAGCGCATAAGGCCGTCTAACTCGGGCAACAAAAAAGGCACCGGGGGAAGTCGGTGCCTTTTTATCGAACCCTGAGGTATCAGGACTCTGGTCGATCGCTGTTTTTCACAAACAGCGTTAGCTGATCGCCAGGCCGCAGATTATCGGTATCGCTGTTCCAGCGCATCACGTCGCGGATATTAACACCGTGACGTTTGGCGATGCTCGACAGCGAATCACCTTTGCGAACACGATAGGTGATGCTATCGCTGTTGTTCGCCAGGCGCTGTGCGCTGCTGCCGGCGCCGACAACCAGATTCTGCCCGACTTTCAACCCTGAACCGCGCAGATTGTTCCACTGCTGCAAATCACGGGTCGTGACGCCGAGACGCGAAGCAATCCCGGAAATCGTGTCGCCAGAGCGTACCTTATAGCTACGGCTGGTCAGCGGCGTATTGTCCGCGAGCTGCGTTGGCTGCACGGCGGCAATGTCGCCAGAGGCCAGCGATTCACGCAGCTGAGCGGCGTGCTTCTGCGGCACCATGACGTACTTTGGCCCGCTAGCGCCCAGCGTTGACCCCTTTACGCCAGCGTTGAAGGTTTTCAGTTTGCTGACCGGCATTCCTGCCATGTCCGCGAGCTGAGAAATATCAACCGGGCTGTCGAGGCGAACGCGCGCCAGCGCACGGCTTTCATCGGCCGTAGGCAGCTTTACGCCGTAACGCTTGCTGTTTTTGAGAATGTCGCTCAATGCCAGCATTTTCGGTACGTAGATTTTCGTTTCATGCGGCAGAGACAGCGACCAGAAATCGGTGGGTTTACCACGCGAACGGTTCGCTTTTACTGCCTTCATGACCCGACCTTCACCGCTGTTATAGGCTGCGACCGTTAACAACCAGTCGCCGTCGAACATTTTGTTCAGACGTTGCATCATGTCCAGCGCCGCGGTAGTAGACGCGACGACGTCACGACGCGCATCGTAACTGCGGGTCTGTTTTAAACCATAATTGCGCCCTGTGCTCGGAATGATCTGCCAGATGCCTGCGGCATTGGCGCCAGACGTCGCGTGTGGGTCAAAAGCGCTCTCCACTATGGGTAGTAATACCAGTTCCATTGGCATGTTACGTTTCTTAACCTGCCCGGCTATCCAGTACATATACGGCTCTGCCCGTAAAGTTACATCGTGGAGATAGCTCTTATTTCTTAAGTACTTCTGTTTCTGTTCGCGAATCCGGGGGTTATCCGGAATTCCCATCTTTAGCTCGTCGCCTATGGAAGTCCACAGATCCTGGTCTTGCGCGTAGAAGGTTCCATCATCTAACCAGCGCGCTTGACTTGTGAACTTGCCTGCTTCCCCTTGACCAGCCGCAGAAAGGCTCTGTGCTCGCTGTTCGACGGTGCCATCATGCTTAGACGCCTGGCACCCCACCAGCAGGACAGAGGCGAATAATATCGCTCGTGCCTTCATGTGTGTGTCAATAGTTGCTTAAAAGACGACCAAGGATAACGGCGAAGTTGTCCGATGACAAGAATTAAATATCAGAAGTCATCTTTCTTTGACCTTAACCATGCAAATCGCGCCACAGAGTGTTGCAAATTTGTTTCTTTGTTAATTTTATCAATTAAATCAACATCATTTACGCGTAAAAATAAATTTATACGGCGCTCATTTTTCAGAGTTACGGGTAGTGTTTTTTGTTTTTTTGCACGTAACTCATTAACTTTATGATAGTAATCGTTTATATCCCTATCATCTGGCAGGATACTTAAAGCAAACTTCATATTTGCTAACGTATATTCATGTGCGCAACATATGAGGGTTTCTTCCGGAAGAGCGTTAATTTTCATAAATGATTGATACATCTGCTCTGCAGTACCTTCGAACAGCCTTCCACAGCCGCCGGAAAACATCGTATCGCCGCAAAACAAATAAGGTTCGCTGTAGTAACAGATATGTCCTAATGTGTGACCTGGCGTGGAGAAAATGGAAAAATCGTGCCCGAGAATTGACAGCCGATCGCCATCGCCTACCACCTGAGTGACTCCCTTATCCTGGGTCTCCGCCGGACCGTAAACCGCCACAGAAGGGAATTTCTCCCGTAGTTGTTTTACGCCGCCGACGTGATCCTGATGATGATGAGTCAGTAAAATGGCTTCGGGCTGCCACTGGTTTTCTTCGATTGCCGCCAGAACCGGTGCGGCTTCGCCCGGGTCAACGATGACGCAGCGGCCGTTATTCTCACTGAGAACCCAGATGTAGTTGTCCTGAAACGCGGGAATGCTGATAAGATTCATAAATTACCTCTAAAGCGTAGCGGAAGGTGGCAATGAAGCCGGCAAGGATACCTCACACAGTGACAGCGCCTGAGCATTGGTCCAGTATGCCGTGGGGCGAATACTATCGCGAAACGCTGGAGCAGCAGATGAAACCGTGGCTGGCTAAATTATATGGCTTTCATCTGCTTAAGATTGGCAATCTGAGCGCGGAAATCAATACCGAAGCTTGCGCCATCTCGCACCAGGTCAATGTCTCGCTGGCAGGAAACCCGATGCAGGTTCGGGCCGATCCGCTGCATTTACCCTTTGCCGAAAAGTCTGTCGACGCCTGCCTGCTGGCGCATACGTTGCCGTGGTGTAGCGATCCGCATCGTCTGCTGCGGGAAGCCGATCGCGTACTGATTGATGATGGCTGGATGATTCTGACCGGATTTAATCCGGTCAGCCTGATGGGGTTGCGTAAGCTGGTGCCGGTCCTGCGCAAAGGTACGCCGTACAATAGCCGTATGTTTACGCTGATGCGGCAGCTGGACTGGCTGTCGCTGCTCAACTTTGAAGTGCTGCACTATGGGCGTTACCAGGTTTTACCTTGGTCACGTCATGGCGGAAAACTGTTGAGTACCCATCTGCCGGCGTTAGGCTGTTTGCAGTTGATTATCGCCCGCAAACGGACCATCCCGCTGACGCTCAATCCGATGAAATCCGGCAAAGCGAAAACGCAGCTGCGGCCGGCAGTCGGCGCCACCCGACAGTGGCGCAAGGGGCAGAATTAGCTTTCCGGCTGGTAGCCGATGTCGTCCTGAGTGGGATGGGAGGCCGCCGCGCGGGCCAGTTCGTCGCAGCGTTCGTTTTCAGGATGGCCGGCGTGGCCCTTCACCCATTCCCATTTGATTTTATGCTGGCCAAGCGCGGCATCCAGTCGCTGCCAGAGGTCGACGTTTTTCACCGGTTTTTTCTCTGCCGTTTTCCAGCCACGCTTTTTCCAGTTGTGGATCCACTGGGTGATCCCCTGACGAACATACTGGCTGTCGGTGCTGAGCACCACTTCGCAATGCTCTTTTAATGCTTCCAGGGCGACGATCGCCGCCATCAGTTCCATACGATTATTGGTGGTCAGACGGTAGCCGGCGCTGAACGTTTTTTCGTGTTGGCGGTAGCGCATGATGGCGCCGTAACCGCCGGGTCCTGGATTTCCCAGGCAAGAGCCGTCGGTGAAAATTTCTACCTGTTTGAGCATCTCTGGTAGACTTCCTGTAATTGAAATCGATTTGTAAACGATAAGTCTGACATAAATGACCGCTATGAGCACTGCAATTACGCGCCAGATTGTTCTCGATACCGAAACCACCGGTATGAACCAGATCGGAGCGCACTACGAAGGACACAAGATCATTGAGATCGGCGCGGTGGAGGTGATCAACCGCCGCCTGACCGGTAACAATTTCCACGTCTATCTGAAGCCCGACCGGCTGGTGGATCCTGAGGCGTTCGGCGTGCATGGGATCGCTGACGAATTTCTGCTGGATAAACCCACCTTTGCCGACGTTGCCGATGAGTTTATGGATTACATCCGCGGCGCGGAGCTGGTCATCCATAACGCTTCGTTCGATATCGGCTTTATGGATTATGAGTTCGGTAAGCTCAACCGCGGCATCGGGAAAACCGAGACCTTTTGTAAAATTACCGACAGTCTGGCGCTGGCGCGGAAGATGTTCCCCGGCAAGCGCAACAGTCTGGATGCATTATGTTCGCGCTACGAAATAGATAACAGCAAGCGTACGCTGCACGGGGCATTACTCGATGCCCAGATCCTGGCCGATGTCTATTTGATGATGACCGGTGGCCAGACGTCGATGGCGTTCTCTATGGAAGGTGAAAGCCAGCAGCAGGCGGGAGAGATGGGCATTCAGCGCGTCGTTCGCGCCGCCAGCCAGTTACGCGTGGTTTATGCTTCTGATGAGGAACTGGTGAACCATGAATCCCGCCTCGACCTGGTACAAAAGAAAGGCGGAAGCTGCCTGTGGCGTGCCTGATAACCACTAAAATGGATTAAAAGTAGGCGGTTGGGCGATTTTTGCAGCAAACGATTCAAAACGGTAGAAAAAGCGTTGACGGGGTAGAGGGGAATCCGTAATATTCGCCTCGTTCCCAACGGAACAACAACGCGGAGCGGTAGTTCAGTCGGTTAGAATACCTGCCTGTCACGCAGGGGGTCGCGGGTTCGAGTCCCGTCCGTTCCGCCACTATTCAGAAAGCCTGAATCAGCAATGATTCAGGCTTTCGTCGTTTTCATCCCCGGAGTTTAGCTCTCCTGCAGTGCTTCCTGCATGCACTGCATAAATACCTGCATCGCCGGACTGATTGCCTTCCCGGCGTGACGGGCGCAGAGCGCATGGATTGTCAGCGGCGTCTCGCTGAACGGCAGCTCGACCAGCATCCCGCGCTTCAGCTCCTCCTCCACAGCAAAGCGCGGCAGAAAGCTCACCCCAAGGTTGCCCGCCACGCACTGCTTGATGCTTTCGATACTCCACAGTTCAATGGTGTTCTCCATAGTAATACCGCGCTGGCGCAGGGTGCTTTCAAAAATCTGCCGAAACACGCACTGGGGCTCGTTGATGATAAAGCTCAGCGGAATATGCTGCTGCGGGCGTAAAAAATCGACCGGCGCCTGATCGACAGATGCGACCAGCACCAGCGGCTGCGGGCCAAGCTCGAGCATGTTCAGCGCATCATCGTTACCCACCCGGTAAAACACCCCCAGGTCGACTTCGTCAGCGAGCAGCGCATCGCGGATGCTGTAGCAATTGAGCGACTGCAGTGACAGCCGGACCTTCGGGGCGCGTTGCTTAAAACGCTGCAGCACCGGCGGCATTTTATATGCGAGCAGGGTTTCGCCGGTGGCCACGCGGAGTTCACCGCTGGGCTCATCGTCCTGGCGCGCCGCCTGACGAATCGACGCCATCACTTTGGTCAGGTCGTAGACATGCGGCAGGACATTTTTACCGGCGGCGGTGAGACACATCCGCCGGCCGATTTTCTCAAACAGCGGGATGGCAAGCTCCTGCTCCAGCTGCTGGATATGAAAGGTCACGGTGGATTGGGTGCAGCACAGCTTTTGCGCCGCGCGCAGAAAGGACCCTTCTTCGACAACCGTTTTGAAGGTGATAAAGCGTCGCAGATCCATAGTTCCTCTTTATATCGATATTCTCGAAGTCAGAATGAAAAAACATTCATTTTTTTAAATTATCAGCTTCGGGTACTGTCTGCCAGACAAGAGGAGAAAACCCGTGACACCTACCCTGATTAGCGCATTTTTAACCTATACCCTGATCACCGCCCTGACGCCCGGGCCGAATAATATTTTGGCACTGAGCAGCGTCACTGCTCATGGCTTCCGACGGAGCATGCGGGTCCTGGCCGGCATGAGCCTCGGATTTGTGATCATCATGCTGATTTGTGCCGGGCTGACGTTCACTCTCGTCACCCTGGATGGGGGGATTACCTCCCTGTTACGCTGGATCGGCGCGGGCTATATTCTGTGGCTGGCCTGGCATATTGCCCGCAGCGACCCTGCCAGCGGCGGCCAGGCGGAGCGGCCTGTCAGCTTCTGGGCCAGCCTCGGTCTGCAGTTTGTGAATGTCAAAATTATTCTGTACGGCATCACGGCCCTGTCGACTTTTGTTTTGCCGGTGACCCGCGAGCCATTCTGGCTGGTGGTGACAGGTCTGTTGCTGTCGGCAATTGGGATAGCCGGTAATCTTTGCTGGGCGCTGGCCGGGCAGTTGTTTCAACCGATTTTTGAACGTCATGGCAGAAAATTAAATTTGCTGCTGGCGCTGCTGCTGGTCTGGTGTGCGGTGCGGATGTTTATGGAATGAATTAAGGGAGCGTAACGCTCCCTTGAGGTTATTTATCCTGCGGCAGGGCGGGTTGCCCTTCATTGACCCAGGTCATGAAGATCCGATACCCGATGGCCAGCAGGGTGGCGCCGAGGAACATACCGAGAATGCCGTTAGAGGCCATTCCACCGAGGGCGCCCAACAGTACCACTGGCATTGGCGCATCGACCCCGCGCCCCAGCAGCAACGGTTTGAGGACGTTATCGGCCATGCCGGCGACGATCAGCAGGATGGTGTAGAAGATATCCATTCCGGTACTGTGAGTGCCGATACTCCACATCAGCGCAATGGCCGGGGCCGTCACCAGGATCACCGGCACCTGGGCGATGCCGAGGATCAGGGCCAGAATAAAGAAGATCCCGACGGCGGGAATGCTGGCTATCAGCATGATCACACCGACCAGCAGCGCCTGGATCAATGCCACCCCGATGACGCCCTGGGCGACCGCGCGGATGGTGCTGGTACACAGGCGGGTAAGGGTTATGCCTTTATTCTCATCGGTAATACGGATGGCAATACGCTGGGCGCTGATGGCGCCTGCTGCGCCCCAGGCCATCATAATTCCCGAGACGATAAACGAAATAATAAAGCCAATCAGCCCGCCGCCCATGCTGGCTAAAATGCTGAGAAACTGTTTGGCAATGTCGCCGATTTGCGAGCGGTAATTACTGAGCAGTCCCGGGAGATCGACGGAAGCTCTCATCCACAGGGCGCTAAGCCGTTCGCCAATGATCGGTAACGCGGCAATGCGCGAGGAGGGCGGGGGAATGGTAAAGCTTTGGCTGCCCATCTTATCAATCATGGCGCTGGCGCTTTCCGCCAGCGAGGTGATCATCAGCACCGTGGGGATCACGATCAGTAAAATACCTAACAACACCAGCACCAGCGAGGCCAGCCCCTGTCTGCCGGCTAACAGTCCGGCAAAATATTGATGTAAAGGATAGAGCGCCACGGCGAGGATCAGCGCCCAGAGCATCATATTGATAAAGGGAGAAAAGACGGTAAAACAGAATGAGGCTAGCGCCAGAATAAGCCCGAACCGAATAAACATATCGAGAAAACGGGTGACCAGCCGCTTCTCTATTAACAGCAGATTATTATTATCCATTTTCTATTACGCTCACATAATATTCTTACGCAACGCTCAGCGTGATTTAACAAAACGCCAGCAACAGAAAATTCATGATTTACAACGCAGAAGTGAGTTGAAGGTGATCTCCGCCCGTTTGGTTATGGAGTCTTTTAATCAGTGTAGAACAGAAATGAAATGCGCCCGGCAAATATTCTGTGGTGTGCTGACAGTCAAAATTCCGCTTTCTTTAGCCGCTGAATGAGGAAGAAAGCGGAGGAAATATTAATCGAGGGTAAAAGGATCGGCATCGCGCCAGGCGGGAAATTTTTCCCGATATTCCTGGAGGGCAGTCAGCGACAGTTCGGCGTCAAGACGGGTGGCCTGATGCGGATCGGCGGTGGCGACAATCTCCCCCTGGGGGCTGATAATTCGGCTATCGCCGCGGTAATGATGACCATTGCCGTCGGTGCCGACCCGGTTACAGCCGGCGACGTAGGCCTGGTTCTCAATCGCGCGGGCGACCAGCAGCGACTGCCAGTGCAGGGAGCGCGGCGCCGGCCAGTTGGCGACGTACAGCGCCAAATCATAGTCGTTCAGATTACGCGACCATACCGGGAAGCGAAGGTCGTAACAGACCAGCGGCAGGATCCGCCATCCGCGCCATTCAAAGACCACGCGCTGGTTTCCGGCCTCATAGTGATGATGTTCATCGGCCATCCGGAACAGGTGCCGTTTATCGTAATGGTGCACCGTACCGTCGGGCTCGACCAGCAGGAAGCGGTTAACGGCGCCGTGTTCGGTTTGCAGCGCGGCGCTGCCGGCAATCAGCGCCTGGGTTTGCGCGGCCC
The DNA here is from genome assembly GCF_048589245.1 of Klebsiella sp. 10982. NCBI lineage: Bacteria > Pseudomonadati > Pseudomonadota > Gammaproteobacteria > Enterobacterales > Enterobacteriaceae > Klebsiella > Klebsiella sp. 10982. The sequence continues at coordinate 68,376 of NZ_JBMAXV010000026.1, read as the reverse complement.
GGGCATGCATCCACTCCACCACGTCGGCTTCGGGTAAAGACTGTTTTGCCGCTTCCATGGCAAAGCCGGTGGTGAACATCTCCGGTAAAACAATCACATCGCGCCCGATAATCCCTTCCAGTTGGCGATCAAAATGGCGCAGGTTGGCAGGGCCGTCCATCCAGACCAGCGGTTGTTGCAACAGCGTAATTTTCAGGCCAGGCACAATGGTCAACTCCATTCTCATGAGGGGGTTAGGTTAACTGTAACACCATATCAGCCTCGCGGCGGTCAGCGGAATATTTTGTTAAAAAAATGCTACTGACAGAAGCCACGAAGGAGGGGATGACGAAAAAAAGGCGGGGAAAATTCCCCGCCCGGCGTGTGATGTGGTGATTGTTTTATTATGCGGCTTCAACCTTGCGAACTTTTTCCGGCAGCTTTACCGGCTGCGTTGCCAGCTCCTCTGGTGCAAAGTCGTCGACGTTAATGCTGCGCAGGCGACTGTGCTCTGCACGGGTCAGAATAGCGGCTTCTTCCTGATTAATTAATCCTTTGGCCAGCGCGTTATGTGCCAGCTCATCCAGACGGGTGAACGGCAGATTTTTACCCAACTCTTTGCAGATCCGCTGGTGGATAGGATCGGCCGCCATCACTTCCAGCAGTGCTTCTTCCAGCAGACCAACCGGGTTATGCTCGCTCGGCGTCAGGTACTGACCGCGACCGATACGGGAGCGGGTGGCGCTGGGCACCTGCAGAATTTTGGCGACTTTATGGTCCAGCTTATCCGACGGCGCATGATGATGACGGCCGGTCGGGAAGACGACCAGACGCATGACGCCTGCCACCAGACGGTTCGGGAAATTGTCCAACAGATCGTCAATGGCTTGCTCCGCCTGGTGCAGTGCATCCTGCACTCCCCAGTGAACCAGCGGCAGATCGGCTTCATTGCGTCCTTCATCGTCATAGCGTTTCAGCACCGCCGAGGCCAGGTACAGCTGGCTTAACACATCGCCCAGACGCGCGGAGATACGTTCGCGACGCTTGAGGCTGCCGCCCAGTACCGCCATCGACACGTCTGACAGCAGCGCGAGGTTAGCGCTCAGGCGGTTCATTTGCTGGTAATAGCGACGGGTGGCGTCACGGGTCGGCGCGCTGCTGGTGCGTCCGCCGGTCAGGCCCAGCCAGAAACTCCGAACTTTATTACTGCCGACATGGCCGATGTGTTTGAACAGCAGCTTATCGTAGGCGTTCAGGTCGTTATTCTGCGCGGCGGCCATCTCTTCCAGCACGTACGGATGGCAGCGAATCGCCCCCTGACCGAAGATCATCATGCTGCGGGTCAGAATGTTTGCGCCTTCAACGGTGATGGCGATCGGTGCGCCCTGATAGGCCCGGGCGAGGAAGTTACCTTCGCCCAGCATGATGCCTTTCCCGCCGGTAATATCCATCGCGTCAATTATTGAGCGCTGGCCGCGGTGGGTACAGTGATATTTCACAATCGCGGACAACACTGCCGGTTTCTCGCCGAGCATAATGCCGTAGGTGATAAGAGACGCCGCGGCGTCCATCACGTAGGCGTTACCGGCGATGCGCGCCAGCGCCTCTTCAATCCCTTCCATTTTGCCGATGGAAATTTTGAACTGGCGGCGAATATGGGCGTAAGCGCCGGTCGCCATGGCGACGGATTTCAGGCCACCGGTGGCGTTGGAAGGCAGGGTAATGCCGCGGCCCACGGACAGACATTCAACCAGCATGCGCCAGCCCTGACCGGCCATGCTCGGGCCGCCGATGATGTAATCGATCGGCACGAAGATATCCTTGCCGCGGGTTGGGCCGTTCTGGAACGGGACGTTCAGCGGGAAGTGGCGGCGGCCAATTTCCACACCCGGCGTTGAGGTGGGGATCAGCGCGCAGGTGATGCCCAGCTCTTCTTCACCGCCCAGCAAACGGTCCGGGTCAGAGAGTTTGAAGGCCAGCCCCAGCACGGTGGCGATTGGCGCCAGGGTGATATAGCGTTTGTTCCAGGTCAGGCGCATCCCCAGCACCTGTTGACCCTGCCAGTCGCCCATGCACACCACGCCGGTATCCGGGATAGCGCCGGCGTCAGAGCCCGCTTCCGGACTGGTGAGGGCGAAGCAGGGGATTTCCAGACCGCGAGCCAGACGCGGCAGATAATGATTCTTTTGCTCTTCAGTACCGTAATGCTGCAGCAATTCGCCCGGGCCCAGCGAGTTCGGGACGCCGACGGTGATCGCCAGGATACCGGAGACGCCAGAGAGTTTCTGCAGTACCCGTGCCTGAGCGTAAGCCGAGAACTCAAGCCCGCCATACTCTTTCTTAATGATCATCGCGAAGAAGCGATGCTCTTTCAGATAGGCCCACAGCTCCGGCGGCAGGTCGGCCATTTCGTGGGTGATGGCGAAGTCGTTAGCCATCCGGCAGGCTTCTTCCACCGGGCCGTCAATAAATGCCTGCTCTTCGGCGGTCAGGCGCGGCTGCGGATAGTTATGCAGCTTGTGCCAGTCCGGGTTGCCGCGGAACAGATCGCCTTCCCACCAGGTGGTGCCGGCGTCGATGGCTTCTTTTTCCGTACGCGACATCGGCGGCATCACCTTACGGAAAGCGCGAAATGCCGGTGCGGAAATCATGGATTTACGCATTGGCGCAAAGTTGAACGGCAACAGAATAATTGCCAGCGGCAGCAGCAGCCAGATATTCCACAGTCCGGCCGCGCCGAGCGCCGCGGTCCAGGCGAGCAAAATTACACTGCTGAGCAGCAGGCTGACCCGGTGATAGAAGAGCGCACCGAGTAAAACGATGGTTGCAACAATACTCAAAATCATCATAGAGAAATTCTCCCTGAGCTTGTAGGAGGTCTGACCACTTGTGATGTATTGGTTGTAGTGTATGCGTTTTTATTTAGCAATGTGTTTACAAAATAATTACAACCTTACTCACATTGTTGTATGCAAAAGCGGCACATAAAATCAAAAGGACGGGGGATAACGCTGCCTGCTGCTTCTCGCTTCGGCGGCTATCCGGTACACTGCCAGGGTTATTCCACTCATACTGAAGGATTATCCTCATGTACCAGGATCTTATTCGTAACGAACTGAACGAAGCCGCGGAAACGCTGGCTAACTTTCTGCAGGACGAAGCCAATATCCATGCTATCCAGCGTGCCGCTGTCCTGCTGGCGGATAGCTTTAAGGCGGGTGGGAAAGTGCTGTCCTGCGGTAACGGCGGTTCCCATTGCGATGCGATGCATTTTGCGGAAGAGCTGACAGGACGTTATCGCGAAAACCGCCCGGGTTACCCGGCCATCGCGATCTCCGACGTCAGCCACCTCTCCTGCGTGAGCAATGATTTTGGCTATGAGTATGTGTTCTCCCGCTACGTTGAATCCGTCGGCCGTGCAGGCGATGTGCTGCTGGGGATCTCCACCTCCGGCAACTCCGGCAACGTGATCAAAGCGATTGAAGCCGCTCGCGCGCAGGGGATGAAAGTGATCACCCTGACCGGCAAAGACGGCGGCAAAATGGCGGGGTCCGCCGATGTTGAAATTCGCGTGCCGCACTTTGGTTACGCCGACCGCATCCAGGAGATCCACATCAAAGTGATCCATATCCTGATTATGCTGATCGAAAAAGAGATGGCGAAAGGCTAACAGGCAGGCGAGTGTGTACTGTTGACGGCGGCCTCGCTCCGGCGCCGTCATGATTTGTGATGGTGAGGTGACCTATGTGCGAACTGCTCGGGATGAGCGCCAATGTGCCAACAGATATCTGTTTTAGCTTTACCGGGCTGGTGCAGCGCGGCGGCGGGACGGGGCCGCATAAAGACGGCTGGGGCATCACCTTCTATGAAGGTAAAGGCTGTCGCACATTCAAAGATCCGCAGCCGAGCTTTCAGTCGCCGATCGCGAAACTGGTCCAGGATTACCCGATTAAGTCCTGTTCCGTCGTCGCCCATATCCGTCAGGCCAATCGCGGGATGGTGGCCCTGGAGAACACCCATCCGTTTACCCGTGAACTGTGGGGGCGCAACTGGACCTACGCGCACAATGGGCAGCTTAAAGGCTATAAATCGCTGAAAACCGGCAATTTCCATCCGGTGGGCGAGACCGACAGTGAAAAAGCGTTTTGTTGGTTGCTGCACCGCTTAACCGAGCGCTACCCGCGCACGCCGGGCAATATGCTGGGCGTTTTCAAGTATATCGCCACCCTGGCGGGTGAGCTGCGTGAGAAAGGGGTGTTCAACATGCTGCTGTCGGACGGACGCTACGTGATGGCGTTCTGCTCGACCAATCTGCACTGGATCACCCGGCGGGCGCCGTTCGGGGTGGCAAAACTGCTGGACCAGGATGTGGAGATCGACTTTCAACGCGAGACCACACCCAACGATGTGGTCACGGTTATCGCCACGCAGCCGCTGACGGCCAATGAAACCTGGCACAAGATCATGCCAGGCGAGTGGGCGTTATTTTGTCTCGGGGAGCGTATAGTTTGAGGCCAGCTGCGGCTGGACAACTTCGTGACTGAGCGGCTTGCTCACCACATAGCGGCCGTCGGTCACTGACACGATCGGCGGCTTGTGGGTCTGCTGGAAATAGTCATAGCCAGGCTTAAGCTGTTTCCAGAAATCCGCATAGTAGGAGTATTTGTGGCGTTCCATGTTAGCGTTGGTCATGCGGAACGGATAGATACTCACCTGCACGCTTGGCTGGCCGAAGACTAAAGCGCCGGTCACGAACTGGAAGATCTCATCGATCCCGCTGTCGGTCATGGCGTAGCAGCCGATAGAGACGCAGTCGCCGTGGATCATCAAATATTTCCCTTCATAACCATGGGCGCGATCGTAGGCGTTCGGGAAGCCGATGTTAATCGCTTTATAGAAGCGGCTGTCAGGTTTGAGCTGGCTGCGGGTGACGTTATAGAACCCTTCCGGACTCTTGAAATCGCCCTGGCGCTGTTTCGGACCGAGGCCACCGGAGTAGTTACAGATCCGATAGCTATCGAGAAGCTGGTAGGTCTCACCCATTTTGACGTAAAGGTCGAGCATGCGCTCTTCTTTAAAGATCTCAATGTAAACCGGTGAACCCATTAATTGCTGCTTGTATTCTTTGCTAACCGGCGTCGTCGGGCTGTTGCTGCTGAGCAGCCCGGCAAATGACACGCACGGCAGCAGAAGCATCGCAATAAATAATGCGATTTTGCGCATACTGCTTGTTCCTTGATAAAACAAAATAGCCACATTGCCAGGACGGCAAGAGAGACCCGAAATCAGAGTTTTCTGGATTTAGAGCGCTCACATTAGCATCACGGCATTTTTTCGCAAGGGCGACGTGGCGGCGTTTACAATTTAGCCTCACTTTATAACCTGCCTGCGACAAAAACACAGTGAGAACTTTGCGCAATAGCTCGCATTTTAGAAGCACTTATTGCCCCTCGCGCTACAGCCGTCGCTCACGAAATGTTACACTTGCGCCGGTTCATCACCAGAGTAAGAAAGGATGCTTCTCTTCCGCTCTGAGCGCTACGGGCGCTGTTTCGCCCTTTCTTCTCTGCCATTCTGTCAATAAGCTGGCCCCGGCATGCATCGGGGTTGAGGTTACGGATACCTGCTAACAATATGATTAAAATCACGAAAGGGCTGGATTTGCCCATAGCTGGCATGCCATTACAGCAGATTTCTCCCGCGCCAGCGGTGAAGCGCGTCGCGCTACTCGGTGAAGAGTACGTCGGTATGCGTCCCGCGATGGCGGTCAAAGAAGGCGATCGGGTCAAAAAAGGTCAGATCCTGTTTGAAGATAAAAAGATCCCCGGCGTCTGCTTTACTGCCCCGGCGAGCGGGGTCGTCAGCGCGATTCATCGCGGTGAACGGCGCGTGTTGCAGTCGGTGGTGATAGATATCGAGGGCAATGACGCGGTGACGTTTACCCGCTACGCCGCGGACGCGCTGGCCGACCTGCCGCGCGACACCGTACAGCAGCAACTGCTGGCGTCGGGCCTGTGGACCGCACTGCGTACCCGGCCGTTCAGTAAAACGCCGCGCCCGGGCAGCGTGCCCGCCGCTATTTTTGTCAACGCCATGGATACCAACCCGCTGGCAGCAGAGCCGCAGCCGATTATTCTGGCCGAACGCGCCGCTTTTGACGCCGGACTTACCGTGCTGACGCGTCTGACCGACGGGAAAGTGCACGTCTGCCAGCCCAGCGGCGGCAAGCTGGGTGGCCATCCTGCCGGCCAGGTCTGTTTTAATCAGTTCTCCGGGCCGCACCCGGCGGGGCTGCCGGGAACGCATATTCACTTCCTGGAGCCAGTGAGCCTGAATAAGCAGGTCTGGCACCTCAATTATCAGGATGCGATCGCTATCGGTCAGCTTTTCCTTGAAGGCGAGCTGAACTGCGAACGGGTGATTGCGCTCGGCGGCCCGCAGGTAAAGTCGCCGCGGCTGGTCAAAACGACGCTGGGCGCCAGCCTGGACGATCTGTTGGCGGGCGAGCTGGAAGCGGGTGAAAACCGCGTTATTTCCGGCTCGGTACTTAGCGGCACCCGCGCCCACGGCCCGCACGCTTTCCTCGGGCGTTTCCATCTGCAGGTGAGCGTGGTTCGGGAAGGTCGGGAAAAAGAGCTGTTTGGCTGGGTGATGCCGGGCAAAGAGAAGTTCTCGATTACCCGCACCACCCTTGGTCATTTCTTTAAGCGCAAGCGCTTTAATTTTTCCACTGATACTCACGGCGGCGAGCGGGCGATGGTGCCTATCGGCAACTACGAGCGGGTCATGCCGCTGGATATTCTGCCGACCATATTGCTGCGCGATCTGCTGGCCGGGGACACCGATAGCGCCCAGGCGCTGGGCTGTCTGGAGCTGGATGAAGAAGATCTGGCGCTCTGCACCTACGTTTGTCCGGGCAAATATGAATACGGCCCGGCGCTGCGCAGCGTGTTAACCCAGATTGAGCAGGAAGGATAAGAGATGGGCTTAAAGCACCTGATTGAGAAACTTGAGCCGCATTTCACGCATGGCGGCAAGCTGGAAAAATATTACCCGCTGTATGAAGCGGCGGCGACCATCTTCTACACGCCAGGGCAGGTCACCCGCGGCGCGGCGCACGTGCGCGACGCCATCGACCTCAAGCGGATGATGATCCTTGTCTGGTTTGCGGTGTTCCCGGCGATGTTCTGGGGCATGTACAACGTCGGCTTGCAGACCATTCCGGCGCTGCACAAACTGTACGGCGCCGAACAGCTGCAGCAGGTCATTGCCAACAACTGGCACTATAGCGTCGCCCAGTGGTTAGGGGTCAGCTTCAACGCCGACGCCGGCTGGCTTAGCATGATGACCCTGGGCGCGGTCTTCTTTCTGCCTATCTACCTCACCGTCTTTATCGTCGGTGGATTCTGGGAAGTGCTGTTCGCTATCGTGCGCAAACATGAGATCAACGAAGGCTTTTTCGTTACCTCGATTCTGTTTGCGCTGATTGTGCCGCCCACGCTGCCGCTATGGCAGGCGGCGCTGGGGATCTCATTCGGCGTGGTGATTGCCAAAGAGATTTTCGGCGGCACCGGGCGCAACTTCCTCAACCCGGCGCTGGCGGGGCGCGCGTTCCTGTTCTTTGCCTATCCGGCGCAGATTTCCGGCGACCTGGTATGGACGGCGGCAGACGGTTTCTCCGGCGCCACGCCGCTCTCCCAGTGGGCCAGCGGCGGCGGTGAAGCGCTGGTGAATGTGGCGACCGGCATCCCGGTGAGCTGGATGGACGCCTTCCTCGGCAACATTCCCGGCTCAATAGGCGAAGTCTCGACGCTGATGATCCTGATTGGCGGGGCGATCATTCTTTTTGGCCGCGTCGCGTCCTGGCGCATTGTCGCCGGGGTGATGATCGGCATGATCGCCACTGCCACCCTGTTTAACGTTATCGGCTCCGACACCAACCCGATGTTCGCTATGCCGTGGTACTGGCACCTGGTGCTCGGTGGTTTTGCCTTCGGCATGATGTTTATGGCGACGGACCCGGTATCCGCCTCGTTTACCGATAAAGGAAAATGGAGTTACGGCGTGCTGATCGGCGTGATGTGTGTACTGATCCGCGTGGTGAACCCGGCTTATCCGGAAGGGATGATGCTGGCCATCCTCTTCGCCAACCTCTTCGCACCGCTGTTCGATTACCTGGTGGTGCAGGCCAATATTAAGCGGAGGAAGTCGCGTGGCTGAGAAGAAAAGTAACGATAGCATCGGCAAAACGCTGCTGGTGGTGCTGGTGCTTTGTCTGGTCTGCTCCATCGTGGTAGCGGGCTCGGCCGTGGGGCTGAAATCCCGCCAGCAGGCGCAGCGGGCGCTGGATAAGCAGCGCAATATTCTGGCCGTCGCCGGCCTGATGCAGCCCGGGATGGATGCCGATGCGGTAGCCGATACCTTCGCGGCGCGCATTACCCCGCGGCTGGTGAATCTGGCGACCGGCGAGCTGCTGGATAAAGACCCGGGTAAATTTAATCAGGCCCAGGCGCTGAAAGATCCGCAGCAGAGCATCGCGCTCGACGCCAGTCAGGATCCGGCCGGCATTAAGCGGCGTAGCAACCTGGCGGAAATTTATCTGGTGCGCGACGCGCAGCAGAAGATTGAGCAGATGGTACTGCCGATCTACGGCAATGGCCTGTGGTCGATGATGTACGCCTTTGTGGCGCTGGACGTCGATGGCCGCACGGTGAAAGGCATCACTTATTACGATCAGGGGGAAACCCCGGGGCTGGGCGGCGAAGTTGAGAACCCGAACTGGCGCCAGCAGTTTATTGGCAAGCAGGTGCTGGATGACAGCGGCATGCCGGCACTCCGGGTGGTGAAAGGCGGCGCGCGCGCCGGCGATCTCCACGCGGTTGACGGTTTATCCGGCGCCACGCTGACGTCAAACGGCGTGCAGCATAGCTTTGATTTCTGGATGGGCGAACTGGGCTTTGGTCCGTTCCTGAAAAAAGTGCGTGAGGGAGGGCTGAATAATGGCTGAACAGAGCGATATGAAAGAGGTGAAGCGCGTGCTGGTGGGGCCGCTTATCGCCAATAACCCCATCGCCCTGCAGGTGCTCGGCGTCTGCTCCGCGCTGGCGGTAACCACCAAACTGGAAACCGCCTTCGTGATGACCATTGCGGTGACGCTGGTGACGGCGTTCTCCAGCATGTTTATCTCGATGATCCGCCACCATATTCCCAATAGCGTGCGCATCATCGTGCAGATGGCGATCATCGCCTCGCTGGTTATCGTGGTGGATCAACTGCTGCGGGCTTTCGCCTATGAGACCTCCAAGCAGTTGTCGGTATTCGTCGGGCTTATCATCACCAACTGCATCGTGATGGGGCGCGCCGAAGCCTACGCCATGAAGTCGCCGCCGCTGGCGAGCTTTATGGACGGTATTGGCAACGGTCTCGGCTATGGCGCGATCCTGATTATCGTCGGTTTCCTGCGCGAGCTTATCGGTAGCGGCAAGCTGTTCGGTATCACGGTGCTGGAAACGGTACAGAACGGCGGCTGGTATCAGCCGAACGGCCTGTTCCTGCTGGCGCCGAGCGCGTTCTTCATTATCGGTTTGCTGATCTGGGCCCTGCGTAGCTGGAAGCCTGAGCAGCAGGAAAAGGAGTAATCGGTGATGGCTCATTATATCAGCCTGTTTGTCCGCGCGGTGTTCGTTGAGAACATGGCGCTGGCCTTCTTCCTTGGGATGTGCACCTTTCTTGCGGTGTCGAAAAAGGTCTCCACCGCCTTCGGCCTCGGCGTCGCGGTGACGGTAGTGCTGGGGCTTGCCGTGCCAATCAATAACCTGGTCTATAACCTGGTGCTGCGCGACGGCGCGCTGGTTGAGGGGGTGGATCTCAGCTTTCTTAACTTCATCACCTTTATCGGAGTGATCGCCGCGCTGGTGCAAATACTTGAGATGATCCTCGATAAATACTTCCCGGCGCTGTACAACGCGCTGGGGATCTTCCTGCCGCTGATTGCGGTCAACTGTGCGATTTTCGGCGGCGTGTCGTTCATGGTGCAGCGCGATTACAACTTCCCGGAATCCATTGTTTACGGCTTTGGTTCCGGCATCGGCTGGATGCTGGCGATCGTCGCGATGGCGGGGATCCGCGAAAAAATGAAGTACGCCAACGTGCCCGCCGGTCTGCGCGGGTTAGGGATCACCTTTATCACCACCGGACTGATGGCGCTGGGCTTTATGTCCTTCTCCGGCGTGCAGCTATAAGGGCGAATAAGTATGGAAATTATTCTTGGCGTCGTGATGTTCACGCTGATTGTGCTGGTGCTGTCAGGGCTTATCCTGGCAGCGCGCTCAAAGCTGGTGAACGCGGGCGACGTGGTTATTGAGATCAATAACGAAGCGGATAAGCAGATCCGCACCCCGGCGGGCGACAAACTGCTGAACACGCTGTCCAGCAACGGGATTTTTGTCTCCTCCGCCTGCGGCGGCGGCGGCTCCTGCGGCCAGTGTCGGGTGACGGTTAAAGAGGGCGGCGGCGATATCCTGCCGACCGAGCTTTCGCATATTACCAAGCGGGATGCCAAAGCCGGTTGCCGTCTGGCCTGCCAGGTGGCGGTGAAGCAGAACATGAAGATCGAGCTGCCGGAAGAGATTTTTGGCGTCAAAAAATGGGAGTGCGAAGTTATCTCTAACGATAACAAAGCCACTTTCATTAAAGAGCTCAAGCTGCGGATCCCGGAAGGGGAGGTGGTGCCGTTCCGCGCCGGGGGCTTTATTCAGATTGAATGCCCGCCGCATAAAGTGGCCTATGCCGACTTTGATATTCCCGATGAATATCGCTCAGACTGGGACAAATTCAATCTGTTCCGCTATGTCTCTGAGGTGAAAGAGCCGACCCTGCGCGCCTACTCGATGGCTAACTATCCGGAAGAGAAGGGCATCATTATGCTCAACGTGCGCATCGCCACGCCGCCGCCGAAAGTACCGGATGCGCCGCCGGGGATCATGTCGTCCTATATCTGGTCGCTGAAGCCTGGCGATAAGGTGACGATTTCCGGGCCGTTCGGCGAGTTCTTTGCTAAAGAGACCGACGCTGAGATGGTGTTTATCGGCGGCGGCGCCGGCATGGCGCCGATGCGCTCGCATATCTTTGATCAGCTTAAGCGGCTGCACAGCACGCGCAAAATCAGCTTCTGGTACGGCGCCCGTTCGCTGCGCGAGATGTTCTACGATGAGGAGTTTGAACAGCTGGCGCGCGACAACCCAAACTTTACCTTCCACGTCGCGCTCTCCGATCCGCTGCCGGAAGATAACTGGACCGGGCATACGGGCTTTATCCATAATGTTCTGTATGAAAACTATCTGCGCGATCACCCGGCCCCGGAAGATTGCGAGTTCTATATGTGCGGGCCGCCGGTGATGAACGCCGCGGTGATTAAAATGCTCAAAGACCTGAGCGTCGAAGATGAGAACATCATGCTCGACGACTTTGGAGGCTGATGATGCTGACGGTATTTGTCGCAACCTTTGTGATTTTTGCGCTGTTGATCCTCGGCATGTCGCTGGGCTACCTGGTGAAGCGTAAGAGTATTCAAGGCAGCTGCGGCGGGATCTCGTCGCTGGGGCTGGAGAAAGTCTGCGACTGTCCGGAACCGTGCGATGCGCGTAAGAAACGTCTCGCCCGCGAGGCGCAGCGCCAGCAGCAGCGTATTTTGTAATGCCCGGCGGCGCTGCGCATGCCGGACCTGCGGCTTCGGTTTTGTAGGCCGGGTCAGGCGCAGCCGCCACCCGGCATAAAGCGGCTCCGTGCCCGGTGGCGCTGCGCTTGCCGGGTCTGCTGCTTCGGTTTTGTAGGCCGGGTAAGGCGCCAGCCGCCACCCGGCAACAACATGCCAGCAATGTGAGGCCGCTTTCGTGGCCTTTTTAGCCGTTGACTCCCTTACTGCCAGCTTTTCGCCTGTGCCGGAGAATCCACCATCACCCCGTCGGCGCCCAGCTCCTTCGCCGTGCGGTAGTCTTCCGCACTGTTGATACCGAAGAAAATAATGTGCGCTTTGCCCTGCGAACGGAAACAATCCATCGCCTCTTTATCCCAGGTAAGCGTCGCCGGGGAGCTCCCTTCCCCAAGGGTAAACTTCTCCACCACCTCCACCTTGCGCTTCAGCTCCAGTCCATACCACTGCTCACCATCGCGTTGACTCCCTGGCTGGCACTGATGGCTGAGCGAAATATTGGCAAGCCTGGTGCGGGTTTCACTGCGAGTGACAAAGCGAGGGATGGCTGGCGGCAGGGCGGCGATATAGCGGTCTTCGGTAGAATAAACCCGCACGCGATCGAGGCTGTTGGTGGCTTTTAACACTTCGAGCAGGCGTTCACCCATTATCGCCGGATCGGCATCCGGAGATTTGATATCGATATAGAAAAAAGTGTGCGGCCATTGCTGTAAAACGCTTTGCAAGGTCGGAATAGTGGCCTGCTTACCGCGCCACGGGTGGCTGTCATCCCCCCATTTCCAGCCAGCATCGACGTTCGCCAGCTCGGCGGCGCTTAAGCTTGAGACCTTACCCTCGGCATTGGTCAGGGCGGAAAGATCGCTTGACCGATAGAGCACCGGCACGCCGTCGCGGCTTAGCTGTACCGTCACCCAGATGGCCTCGGCGTGATTTTCCAGCGCCAGCTTAATGGCCGGCAGGGTATTTTCTGGCGCATCGCCGGTGCCGCCGCGGTGGGCTATCAGCTGTGGTGCGGCCCAGGCGCTGGCGGTGGCGGTGGCCAGCAGGCAAAGCGCGGTAAGTATTTTCTTCATGATTACATCTTCCTGATTTATCTTTTAACTCAATGAAAATAAACATTATTTATTGCAGTTTTATGTTTTAACCGCTTTTTTAGCCGATGAAATAAAAAAAGCATAAAATTCGTACCTGATTTTGCTATGCTGTATGGGTATACAGTGTTGAGTCTGACGATGCGTAAAATTATCCATGTCGATATGGACTGTTTCTTTGCGGCGGTGGAGATGCGCGACAATCCGGCGTTGCGCGATATTCCGCTCGCGATAGGCGGCAGTCGGGTACAGCGTGGCGTGATTAGTACCGCGAACTATCCTGCGCGTAAGTTTGGCGTGCGCAGCGCCATGCCGACGGCGACAGCGCTCAAGCTGTGCCCTCATCTCACGCTACTTCCCGGCCGCTTCGATGCCTACAAAGAAGCCTCGAACCATATCCGCGAAATTTTCTCCCGCTATACTTCGCGCATTGAGCCGCTGTCGCTGGATGAAGCCTACCTTGACGTCAGCGACAGCGTGCATTGTCACGGGTCGGCCACCCTGATAGCTCAGGAGATCCGCGAAACCATCGAACGGGAGCTGCATCTCACCGCCTCGGCGGGCGTGGCGCCGGTAAAGTTTCTCGCCAAAATCGCCTCCGACATGAATAAACCGAACGGCCAGTTCGTTATCGCTCCCCATCAGGTAGCCGAGTTTGTGCGGGCGCTGCCGCTGGCGAAAATACCCGGCGTCGGGAAGGTATCGGCGGCGAAGCTGGAAAATATGGGTCTGCGTACCTGTGGCGATGTGCAGAACAGCGATCTGGCTATGCTGCTCAAGCGCTTCGGTAAATTCGGACGTATTCTGTGGGAGCGCAGCCACGGGATTGATGAGCGGGAAATCCATAACGATCGGCAACGAAAATCGGTGGGCGTGGAGCGCACCTTAGCGGAAGATATTCATGAATGGTCAGAGTGCGAAGCGATTATCGAACATCTTTATCCCGAGCTGGAGCGGCGGCTGGCGAAGGTCAAACCGGACCTGCTGATCGCCCGTCAGGGGATTAAATTGAAATTCAATGACTTCCAGCTGACCACTCAGGAGCACGTCTGGCCGCGGCTGAACAAAGAAGATCTGATTGCCACCGCGCAGAAAGCCTGGGATGAGCGCCGCGGCGGACGGGGCGTGCGCCTGGTTGGGCTCCACGTGACGCTGCTCGATCCGCAGCTGGAAAGGCAGCTTTTATTAGGGATTTAACCATGGATATTCGTGCTTACCGCGACAGTGATTTGTCCCTGCTCTGCCAGATTTTCCTGCGCGCAGTGCGGGAAACGGCCAGTCGGGACTATACTCCGGCGCAGATCGCGGCCTGGGCGCAGGTGGATGAGACGCGCTGGCGACAAAAGCTGGCTGACTCAATCGGGCGGGTGGCTGTGGTCAACAGCCAGCCGGTTGGCTTTATCACCGCCATCGGGACGCATATCGATTTACTCTTTGTCTCGCCGGATCATGCCCGCCAGGGTATCGGCGGCGCGCTTATCGAGGCGCTCTGCGCTCAGTATCCAGAGCAAATCCTGACGGTGGACGCGAGCATTACCGCAAAGCCCTGTTTTACGGCCCATGGTTTTGACGTGGTGGCGGAGCAGCGGGTGGCTGCCCGTGGGGAGTGGTTTATTAACTACCGAATGGAAAAACGCGTGGCACTACGGTGATGCGGGGGAAAACCGGCGGCAGACAGCCGCCGGTTGTGGTGCTTATTTAGCCGGAATGGCTTTCAGTAGCTCGGTCAGCAGTGTCCAGTACTGGCCGACGCTCTCGATATGTACCTGCTCATCCGGGGAGTGCGGGCCGGTAATGGTTGGCCCGATGGAGACCATGTCCATCTCCGGATACGGTTTTTTGAACAGACCGCATTCCAGACCGGCGTGGATAATCTGGATGTTCGGCGTCTTGTTGAACAGACGCTGATAGGTCTCGCGCACCAGGTGCATCACCGGCGAGTTGGCATCCGGCTGCCAGCCTGGGTAAGCGCCTTTGGCTTCGGTTTTCGCCCCGGCCAGTTTGCCCAGTGAATCCAGCATGCTGACGACATAGTCTTTACCGCTGTCGATCAGCGAGCGGATCAGACAGTGGATCTGTACGTTGTCATCGGTCATGGTGACGACGCCGACGTTCAGCGAGGTTTCCACTACGCCTTTCGCCACGTCAGAGTTGCGAATAACGCCGTTCGGCGTGGCGTTCAGCAGGCGGATGAAACCGTCGCGGGAAGCCTGAGTCAGCGCCGCTTTGTCGTTATCGACCGCTTCCAGGAGCACCACCAGGTTCTTCTCTTTGGCCTCCAGCTCGTTTTTCAGCAGCGCCTGGTAAGTATTCACCAGCGCTTTCAGCGCATCGGCTTTATCCGCGGCGACGGCGACGGTCGCGTATGCTTCGCGTGGGATGGCGTTGCGCAACGTACCGCCGTTGAAATCGACCAGACGCAAATCCAGCTCATCGGCGTGGCCGGCGAGGAAGCGCGACAGCAGCTTGTTGGCGTTACCCAGACCCAGGTGAATGTCACCGCCGGAGTGGCCGCCCTTCAGCCCTTTTAAGGTTACTTTAAAGCTCTGGAAGCCGGCCGGAATCGCTTCGCGGGTCAGCGCCAGGTTAGAGGTGAAATCGATTCCGCCGGCGCAACCCATGTAGATTTCGCCTTCTTCTTCGGAGTCGGTATTGATCAGGATATCGGCCTGCAGCCAGTTGGCCTGCAGACCAAACGCGCCGTCCATACCGGCCTCTTCGGTCATGGTCAGCAGCACTTCCAGCGGGCCGTGAGCGACGCTGTCGTCGGCCAGCACCGCCAGTGCGGATGCCATCCCGATGCCGTTGTCCGCGCCCAGCGTGGTGCCGCGCGCTTTCACCCATTCGCCGTCAATGTACGGCTGGATCGGATCTTTAACGAAGTCGTGGACGGTGTCGTTATTTTTCTGCGGCACCATATCGAGGTGTGCCTGCAGCGCTACCGGTTTGCGGTTTTCCATACCGGCAGTCGCGCCTTTACGAATCAGAATGTTGCCAACCTGGTCGCGTTCCGCGTGTAAGCCTTTTTCTTTTGCCCAACCCATGATGTGCTCGGCGAGCTGCTCTTCGTGATAGGACGGGTGCGGGATGGAGCAAATCTTGGCAAAAATATCCCAAAGCGGTTGCGGGGATAATTGAGACAGTTCAGACACGGTAAGTCTCCTTACAGACGCCTGCATACAGCGGTTGCAGGACGAGGGTTAGCATTAAAATACACAACAAGCCCGGGCTTGCGCGATGGGGTTGAGAATACCACTTTCCACCGCCGCAGGTAGTGTAAACAACGCAAAAAGCGTTGCGCAAACCGCTTAACACTGGTTTTTAGTGCGTCAGATCTCTATAATCTCGCGCAACCATTTTCCCCCTCGAACATTATTTAAGCCGTATTACACAGGCTGGGACACTTCACATGAGCGAAAAATACGTCGTCACCTGGGACATGTTGCAGATTCACGCCCGCAAACTGGCCAGCCGTCTGCTGCCGGTTGAGCAATGGAAAGGCATTATTGCCGTGAGCCGCGGTGGACTGGTACCGGGAGCCTTACTGGCGCGTGAACTGGGCATTCGTCATGTTGATACCGTATGCATTTCCAGCTACGACCATGATAACCAGCGCGAGCTGAAAGTGCTGAAACGCGCGGAAGGCGATGGCGAAGGCTTTATCGTCATCGACGATCTGGTAGATACCGGCGGTACCGCCGTGGCGATCCGCGAAATGTATCCAAAAGCGCACTTTGTCACCATTTTCGCCAAGCCGGCAGGCCGCCCGCTGGTGGACGATTACGTGGTGGATATTCCGCAGGATACCTGGATTGAGCAGCCGTGGGATATGGGCGTGGTATTTGTACCGCCTATCGCAGGTCGTTAATTCTACAGGACAGTGCTATTTACCACGCCCGGCTTGCCGGGCGTGGTTTTTTTTATCCTTTAGCAGGTTACAATAACAGGAGTGGCACTACGACGGAGACTGCACATGTCACAGGCTAACCTCAGCGAAACGCTGTTTAAACCTCGCTTCAAACATCCCGAAACTTCTACGCTGGTGCGTCGGTTTTCTGCCGGAAAACCCCAGGCGATGCAGTCGGCGCTGAGCGGCAATCATGTGGATCACTGGTACCGGTTGATCAACCGCCTGATGTGGATCTGGCGCGGTGTGACCCCGCAGGAGATCCTTGATGTGCAGGCGCGCATTGTGATGAGCGAGGCCGAACGAACCGATCCGGAGCTGTTCGATACCGTCATCGGCTATCGCGGCGGCAACTGGATCTTTGAGTGGGCGAAAGAGGCGATGCTGTGGCAACAAAAGGCCGGACAGGAAGCCGATCCTTTGCTGAGCGGCCGTCACTGGCTGCACGCCTCGAATCTGTATAGCATTGCCGCTTATCCGCATATTAAAGGCGATGAGCTGGCCGAACAGGCGCAGGCTTTGGCCAACCGGGCCTATGAAGAAGCGGCCCAGCGGCTGCCGGGCTCGCTGCGCGAGCTGGAGTTCACTATCCCTGGCGGTTCGCCGATAACCGGCTTTTTGCATATGCCGAAAGGCGAGGGGCCGTTTCCCACGGTGCTAATGTGCGGGGGACTGGACTCGCTGCAGACTGATTATTACAACCTGTATGAGAATTACTTCTCACCGCTCGGCATTGCCATGCTGACCATTGATATGCCCTCCATCGGCTTCTCGTCAAAATGGACGCTAAATCAGGACACCAGCCTGCTGCATCAGCACGCGCTGCGCCATCTGGAAAATGTGCCGTGGATTGACCATACCCGGGTCGCCGCTTTCGGCTTCCGCTTTGGCGCCAATATCGCGGTGCGTCTGGGCTATCTGGAGCCGCAGCGGCTGAAGGCTGTAGCCTGCCTGGGCCCGGTGGTTCACGGCCTGCTGGTGGATCCCCTGCATCAGGGCCGCGTGCCGGAGATGTATCTCGACGTGCTGGCCTCGCGGCTGGGCATGCATGACGCGTCTGACGAAGCGCTGCGCGTGGAGCTCAACCGCTATTCTTTAAAAACCCAGGGACTGCTGGGGCGCCGTTGCCCAACGCCGATGCTTTCCGGCTTCTGGAAGGACGATCCGTTCAGCCCCGAAGAGGAGTCGCGGTTAATCACCTCGTCATCCGCCGATGGCAAACTGCTGGAGATCCCGTTTAACCCGGTGTATCGCAATTTTGATCACGCATTACGACAGATCGCCCGCTGGATTAATCATAGATTTGGTTAATTTATTGCTAAATTCTATTGGTTTGGTAAAACAGTTGCATCACTAAAGGAGATCGCAATGACGTTACCGAGTGGACACCTGAAAAGTAAGTTGATCAAGAAATTCACGGCGCTGGGGCCTTACATTCGCGAAGAGCAGTGCCATGACAACCGTTTCTTTTTCGATTGCCTGGCAGTTTGCGTCAACGTTAAGCCCGCACCGGAGAAGCGTGAGTTCTGGGGCTGGTGGATGGAAATGGAAGCACAAGAGTCACGTTTCACCTACAGCTACCAGTTTGGCCTGTTCAATAAAGAGGGCACATGGCAGGCGGTCGACATTGACGACCCGGAAGTGAGCGACAGACTGGAAAAAACGCTACGCGAGTTTCACGACCGCGCCGCGGCGCTGTTGACCACCTTTAATCTGAAGCTGGAACCGGCCGACGATTTCAGCGAACCGGTTCGCCTGCGGGCCTGATTGATCTACGGATACGATTTCTCCGCGCCCGTGCGGCGTGGAGAAGCGTAGCGAAGACTTTGCCGCCTCATCAGTACTCCCAACCCCGCCCTCTGACTCACCCTACCTGTGGCTGCAGCTTGCCAGCCATCGCCTGCTGAATAATCGGGATCGGGGTCAGTAAGTGCTCGCGCATCAGCGCGCTGGCTCGCCCGGCATCGCGCGCCAGAATGGCGTCCAGCAGGGTCTGGTGTTGAACATGCTTATCTTCCAGCATCTCTACCGACAGCACGGTGGTGCGCAGCCAGATGAAGCGGTAGCGCGCCGCCAGATCGAACAGCCGTTCGCGCATCTGGAGTAAGTACTGCGAGCCGCAGCCGGCGACGATGGCGGTATGAAACGCCTGATGGCGCTGGTCCCATTCATCGAGTAAGCGCTCACTGGCGTCAGAGGACTCCAGCTTGTTGAGCAGATGGGCGCGGGCCAGCAGCTCCGCTTCCCACTCGTCGCCGCCGCGTTCGATGGCGAGACGCACCAACATGGCTTCCATGTTGGCGCGCGCGTCAAAGATATCGAGTAGCTCCTGTTCCGACATGGGCGCCACCCGATAGCCTTTCTGATTAACCACCGTCACCAGCCGCTCGGCCACCAGCTGCGAGAGCGCCTCGCGCAGCGGACCGACCCCCAGGGCATAGCGCGAGGTTAACAGGCTCATCCGCAGCTTCTCATCGGGCTGGTAGACCCCGCGGATGATGTCGTTTTTCAACCAACGGTACCCGTCAATGGCCGTCGCCTGGGAAATGGCGGTCATGTTCTTACTCCTGAATACTCTTCCCGGCGGGCGCCGGGAACAGGGTTAACGCGTATTTTGCAGCGGCAGTTTTTGCCACAATACCAGCTTTTTCCAGCGCGACATAATCGGTACCGTACAAATAATTCCCAATGCTAACAGGCCGGTAGAGATCACCTCCAGCTGCTGTGCCGGACGGAACAGCATCACCACCAGCACGAAGGTGATAAAGGCGATCACCAGCCAGGTCAGGTACGGATAGAGCCACATTCTGAGACGGATTTCGCCGCCTTGTGCCTGAAGGATTTTGCGCATCCGCAGTTGTGAAACGGCAATCACCAGATAGACCAGCAGGGCGATGGCGCCGGAGCTGTCGATGAGAAATTTAAACACCTTCGCAGGGGCATAATAGTTCACCACTACGGTGAGGAACGCCGCGCCGGTGGAGAGCAGGACCGCCACGTACGGCGTTTTGCTGCGGTTGGTCCGGCCCATGATGGCCGGCGCATCGCCGCGACGGCTCAGGGAGTAGAGCATCCGCGAGGCGGTATACAGCGCCGAGTTCAGACAGCTGGTGACCGACAGGAGGATCACACCGTCCATAATCAGCTTCGCGTAGGGAATATGCAGCAGCTCCAGCACTGAGCGATAGGAACCGATGCTCTTCAGCCCCGGCATATTCCAGGGGATCAGGGCGACGACGATAAAGATCGAGCACAGATAAAAAATAGAGATACGCCAGATCACCGAGTTGGTGGCGCGGACGATG
Organism: Klebsiella sp. 10982; assembly: GCF_048589245.1. Lineage (NCBI taxonomy): Bacteria > Pseudomonadati > Pseudomonadota > Gammaproteobacteria > Enterobacterales > Enterobacteriaceae > Klebsiella > Klebsiella sp. 10982. Next base: position 48,384 of record NZ_JBMAXV010000026.1, on the reverse strand, counting down.
TGTTTATCCGGCGTGTCCGATTCGGCGGCGGCAATGGTGACGATCTCTGCGCCCATAAACGAGAACATGGTGATCAGCATCGCGCTCAGCACCGCGCCGAAGCCGTTCGGCATAAAGCCGCCGTGATCCCACAGACGCGAAATGCCGCTGACCTCGGCATACGGATAAAAGCCGGTAATGGCGACCGCGCCGAGGACGATAAACGCCAGTATCGCGATCACTTTGCACAGCGCCAGCCAGAACTCGAATTCGCCGTAGTTTTTGACGCTCAGCAGGTTACTGCCGGTGAGAGCGAGAGTGATGACCAGCGAGAACAACCACACCGGGACGCCCGGGACCCACGAATGCAGAATAATCGCCGCGATATTGGCTTCCAGCGGAATAACCAGAACCCAGAACCACCAGTACAGCCAGCCGATGGTATACCCCGCCCAGCGGCCGATGGCTTTATCGGCGTAGGTGGAAAAGGAGCCGGTATCCGGCGTGGCAACCGCCATTTCGGCCAGCATACGCATTATCATCACTACCAGCAGCCCGGCAAACAGATAGGCCAGCAGCACCGCCGGGCCCGCCTCGGCAATGGCGACGCTGGAACCGACAAATAAACTCGCGCCGATCACCCCGGCGATAGATAACATCGTGACGTGGCGCGACTTCAGCCCCGCCCCTAAATCCTGTGATTGCGACAGTTGCCCCATCATTTACCCTCTCGAAGTGTGTCACCTGGGAGAGCGCCCCGACGTTCCCGCGCCGGGGCACGCGTATTATTGTTGTTTTGCAGGTCTCGTCTTCATTCCCTTACAAACGTACTTCGTGTCCGCATGTCTGTTGTTCTATGCCTGTTTCGCCTCGCTAAAGCAGTCGGCGATGATCTTCAGCCCCTGCTCGATCTGCGCCTGTTCGATGGTCAGCGGCACCAGGATGCGCAGTACGTTGTAGTACGGCCCGCAGGAGAGCAGGATCAGGCCTTTGTCGCGGGCGCGGGCGACAATATCCGCCGTCAGCCTGGCGTTCGGCCTGCTGCGGTCGCCCTCTTCAAACAGCTCGATGGCGATCATCGCCCCCAGACCGCGCACATCGCCGATCTCCGGGTGATCTTCAGCGATCGCCTGCAGGCCCTGACGCAGGGTGTCGCCGAGCTGGTTGGCTTTTTCCAGCAGGTTTTCCTGCTCGAAAATCTGCAATACCGCCAGGGCGGCGGCGCAGGCGATGGGGTTGCCGGCGTAGGTGCCGCCGAGTCCGCCGGGGGCGATGGCGTCCATCACCTCGGCACGACCGGTGACACCCGCCAGCGGGAAGCCACCGGCGATGGATTTGGCGAAGGTGGTGATATCCGCCGCCACGCCCATCTGCTCCATGGCGAACAGCGTGCCGGTGCGGCCCGCGCCGCTCTGGACCTCATCGGCGATCAGCATGATGCCGTGCTCGTCGCATAGGGCGCGCAGGCGCTGCATAAAGGCCGGGGAGGCGGCATAGAATCCGCCTTCACCCTGCACCGGCTCGATAATGATGGCGGCGATATCTTCCGGCGCGGCATCGTTTTTGAAGATGCGATGAATGCTGGCGATCGCCTCGTCATCGCTGACGCCGTGCAGCGCGCACGGGTAGAGGGCGCGGTAGACGTGGCCCGGCATTAACCCCATACCGGCGGAATACGGGTTCACTTTCCCGGTTAGCGACAGGGTGTAATGGGTACGGCCGTGATAGGCGCCGGTGAAGGCGATAGCGCCGCTGCGCCCGGTTGCCGCGCGGGCGATTTTCACCGCGTTCTCCACCGCTTCCGACCCGGTGGTGACCAGCAGGGTTTTCTTGGCAAAATCACCGGGCACCTTCTGGTTCATCTTTTCACACAGCGCCAGGTAGGGCTCGTAGGCCAGCACCTGGAAGCAGGTATGCGACAGCTTTTTCAGCTGGTCTTCCACGGCGGCGACAATCTGCGGATGAAGATGCCCGGTATTGAGCACCGCGATCCCGCCGGCAAAATCGAGATATTCCCGCCCTTCGACGTCCCACACCCGGCAGTTCTCCGCCCGTTCGGCGAAAATAGGGTGGATCTGGCCGACGCCGCGCGGGACTGCGTCGCTGCGACGCGCCATCATTGCTTTATTGCTGTTCATCCGTCGCTCCTGTTACAGGCCAATACACATATATTTGATTTCTAAATAGTCTTCGATGCCGTACTTCGACCCTTCGCGGCCGAGGCCGGAGGCCTTGACGCCGCCGAACGGCGCGACTTCGGTGGAGATAATGCCGGTGTTGATGCCGATGATGCCGTACTCCAGCGCTTCGCCGACGCGGAAGACGCGGCTCAGATCGCGGGCGTAGAAATAGGCAGCGAGGCCGAATTCGGTATCGTTGGCCTGGGCAATGACGTCGGCTTCATCTTTAAAGCGGAACAGCGGGGCCAGCGGGCCGAAGGTCTCCTCTTTCGCCACTTTGGCGCTGTCGGGAACGTTGACCAGGATGGTCGGCTGGAAGAAGTTGCCGCCCAGGGCGTGCGGTTTGCCGCCGGTGACCACCTTCGCGCCTTTGGCGATGGCATCGGCAATGTGTTCTTCAACTTTGGCCACGGCTTTCTCGTCGATCAGCGGGCCGGTGGTGACGCCGTCCTGCAGGCCGTCGCCAATGCGCAGTTTTTCCACCGCCTGCTGCAGCTTCTCGGCGAAACGGTCATACACCCCGTCCTGGACGTACAGGCGGTTGGCGCAGACGCAGGTCTGTCCGGCGTTGCGGAACTTCGACGCCAGCGCCCCCTCGACGGCTTTATCGAGGTCGGCATCGTCAAAGACGATAAACGGCGCGTTGCCGCCCAGCTCCAGGGAGACTTTTTTGATGTCTTTCGCGCACTGCTCCATCAGCTGGCGGCCAATCTCGGTCGAGCCGGTAAAGGAGAGCTTGCGCACCAGCGGGTTGCTGGTCAGTTTGCCGCCGACCGCGCCGGCGGAGCCGGTGACCACGTTGAACACTCCGGCGGGGATCCCGGCGCGATTCGCCAGTTCGGCCAGCGCCAGCGCGGAAAACGGCGTCTGGCTGGCCGGTTTCAGGACCATGGTGCAGCCGGCGGCCAGCGCCGGGCCGGCTTTGCGGGTGATCATCGCCGCCGGGAAGTTCCACGGGGTGATGGCGGCGGTAACGCCGATGGGCTGCTTAATCACCAGCAGGCGTTTGTCGGCCTGATGGCCGGGAATGGTATCGCCGTAAATGCGCTTACCTTCTTCGGCGAACCACTCAATAAAGGAGGCGGCGTAGCTGATTTCGCCTTTGGCTTCCGCCAGCGGTTTTCCCTGCTCGAGGGTCATCAGGCGGGCGAGATCGTCCTGATTCTCCAGCATAAGATCGAACCAGCGGCGCAAAATATTCGCCCGCTCTTTGGCGGTCAGGGCACGCCAGGCGGAAAGAGCGCGATTGGCGGCTTCAATTGCTTCGCGGGTTTCGTCGGCGCCCATTTTCGGCACACTGCCGAGCTGCTCGCCGTTGGCCGGGTTGGTCACCGCAATCACATCGCCGTTGGGCGTATCGCGCCACTGACCATCGATCAGCGCCTGCTGGCGAAACAGTGTCATATCGTTGAGTTGCATAATCGCTTCCTGTCTTCAGGGGGTTAACGGGTAAAAGCGGCGTGTAGTGTCTCCACGCTACGTGCCGCACGCAGCGTGCGTCCGGGGTTGCTCTGGCTTTCCAGCAGGGTCTGTACCTTGCTGACGATGTGCGCGCCGATCGGGATAGCGGAGGTGGCCGCCGGCGATGGCGCATTGCAGGTGTGAATGGAACGCGCGGTGGTGACGAAGAGAAAATCGTCGATCAGCTTGCCCTGCGGCGAGACGGCCTGCGCCCGCACGCCGGCGGGCCAAGGGCGTAAATCGCTCAGCGTCAGACCCGGGCAGTATTTCTGCACCAGCCGCAGATAGCCGCTTCTGCACAGCGAATTCTTCATTTCGCCCAGTCCGGAGCGCAGGTTGTTTTGCAGTACCCGGCGGATGCCGGGCGAGGTGAGGATCTCCAGGGTATCGGCCAGCGAGATATCGCGCTTGCGGTAGCCTTCGCGCTTCAGAGCCAGCACGGCGTTGGGGCCGACGGTGACGCTGCCGTCGATCATGCGGGTCAGGTGGACGCCGAGGAACGGCATCGCCGGATCGGGGATCGGATAGATCAGATGGTTGACGATCTGGTTGTGCTGCGGCGCCAGCTGGAAATACTCCCCGCGGAACGGGCAGATGATAAAGCCGGGATCGACGCCAATCATTTTCACCAGCCGATCGGCCATCAAGCCCGAACAAGCGATCAGCGTCGAGGCCTCATATTCGCCGCCCTGGCGGGTACGGATCACCACGCCGCTGGCGTGCTCTTTCAGGGCGCTGACTTCGGCGTCGTAGACGATCGTTCCGCCTTTCGATTCGAAGTTTTTCGCCATCGCCGCCGCCACGTCGCGGTAGCTGACGATGCCGCTGGAAGGGACGAAGATCCCGCCGAGCCCGCTGATGTTCGGTTCGCGCTCGCGTAGCTCCCCGGCGCTTAGCCACTCGCGCTGCAGGCCGTTGGCGGCGGTGCGATCCCACAGGGCGCGCATCCGCTCCATCTCCAGCGGCGAGGTGGCGACCAGCATTTTGCCGCAGACGTCATAGCGGATGCCGTTCTGCTCGCAAAACGCTTTGGTGGCGCGGTTGCCGGCGAGGCAAAACTGCGCCTTGAGGCTGCCGGGGGTGTAATACACCCCGGCGTGGATCACGCCGCTGTTGTGGCCAGTCTGATGGCAGGCCGGGCCGGACTCTTTTTCCAGCAGCGCAATGCGGGCGTCCGGGTAAATCTCAATTAACTGCATGGCGGTCGACATGCCGATGATGCCGCCGCCGATAATCACGAAATCATACATCCGCTCAATTCCTTCGTCTGAGAACCCTTATTGATGAGTCTGGTAATGATTCGTGGAATACGCAAAGTAGCCGCGCTGGCGCATCAGCTCGCGGCGCAGGTCCGGGTGCGGCGTAAAGCGGTCGCGGCCGTGCAGCCAGAACAGGTTGTTAATCAGCAGGAATTTGCCCACCGGCACCGGTATTGAAAGGATGTTTTTGCTGGTCTCCAGCGCGTCGGAAAGGCGGCTCAGCCAGGTACCCTCTTCGAAATCTTTTGGCTGGACGAACTGGTCGATATAGCGCATGACCGGGCGGCCCAGCGAATCGACGTCGAACACCGGGTGGAAAACATCCTTGCTGACGTTTTTGCTCGGCGGCGCGGCCCAGCGCATCGGGCGGCGAGCCAGCGGGTCGCGGAAAAATTCGTCGAGATGTTCCCAGTCATCCAGATGCAGCAGCAGGGAATTGCCGCCCTGCATGTTCTGCTCGTCGATCTTCATCATCAACACGTAGTCGGTTTGCTCTTCGACGTAGGTGCCGTCGTTGTGCAGCTCCATCACGCGGTGCGGCTGGCGCAGATAGCTGTCGGAGTTATCGACGTTTTTCACCACGAAGCGGGCGTAATACTGGCCGCTCATGGCGTCGAAGTTGGAGCGGCCAATCAGGTGGGCGACGGCGGTGGCCAGCTTGACCATCTCTTCGGCCTGGCTGACGTTATCGATCCCTTCGCCATTGATCAGCAGCGCGCCTTCCGCACGATCGAGCAATGTTTTGATCAGCAACGGCTGCAGCTGGTTGCCGCACAGATCGTCGAGGATCTTGCCGACCTGGAAGCGTAGGAAAGATTTGTACTCCAGCGCCTGCACCGGCCACTGCGCGACCTGCTGCAGGAACTGCGTGGTCGTTTCGGCGGAAAAGGTGAGCTCCAGCAGGCGCGGCGACTGGGCGGAAGGGGCGACGGTAAAGCCAGGGTATTGCTGGGCTAACGGTGCGGGTGTCGGTTTTACTGCGGTCAGGGCGTTCATCAGGATCGTTCCTCACTATAAGGTCAGGGTGATGTTCATTTCGTAGCCATAAATTAAAAATATCTACATTTTTATAAAATGCGTACGAAATAGGCTTTTTGTTTCTATTTTGTGATCTAACAACAATTATTTAACAATACGGAGGGGAGATAAGGTGGTGGCTAACGTTGAGGAACAGAGCGGATGACGGATAGCGCAAAATGTGGAGAAGGTTTAGGGTAAATCGTAACACCGATCACAGTTTTTAATCTGTGCAATACCCTTATGAAACGAGGGTGTTAGTATTCAGCGGGTAAATACCTTTCAATGCTCATAGAGGCTTCGATGCTGGAGAATGTCATTATCAGATAATCAGCTTCCCGACCTGCCCAGGCCGGACTGATTATCGCTGCGCTTAAACCTTACGCACACACCTGCGGGTGTAGGCATGTTTTCGCACATGATAATGAACAGGTTTCAGTATGAATTTATCCCGTCAGGAACAACGGACCTTACACGTACTCGCCAAAGGTGGCCGTATTGCGCACGTCCGCGATACCTCCGGCCGCATTACCGCCGTTGAATGCTACACCCGCGAAGGGCTGTTGCTGAGCGACTGCACCCTTGCGGTCTTCAAAAAGCTCAAAACCAAAAAGCTGATTAAGTCGGTGAACGGCCAGCCGTACCGGATCAACACGACCGGTTTGAATAACGTTCGCGCGCAAGCGGACAACCGCTGAAATAGCGACCCGGGCAGGGTCGCTGTCCGGGCGTATGGCTCTCAAGGAGAAAACCTCATGATCGATATCCCTCGCATTTTTACCATCAGTGAAAGCGAACACCGTATTCATAACCCTTTTACTCCGGAAAAGTACGCCACGCTGGGACGGGCGCTGCGAATGGCGCCGGGCACCACCATTCTTGACCTCGGCAGCGGCTCCGGCGAGATGCTCTGTAGCTGGGCGCGCGATCATCAGATCGTCGGCACCGGGGTGGACATGAGTCTGCTGTTCAGTCAGCAGGCGGCCGCCCGGGCAGAGGCGCTCGGCGTCAGCGACCGGGTGACCTTTGTGCATCAGGATGCCAGCGGATATGTCGCCAGCCAGCCATGCGATATTGCCGCCTGCGTGGGGGCAACGTGGATCGGCGGCGGAGTGGCCGGCACGATTGAGCTGCTGAAGCAGAGCCTTAACCCAGGCGGCATGTTGCTCATCGGCGAGCCATGGTGGCGCAAACTTCCGGCCACCGCAGAAGAGGCGACCGCCTGCGGCGCGCAGTCACCCGATGACTTCCTGACGCTGCCGGCGCTGGTCGCTCACTTTGGCGAACTGGGCTATGACGTGGTGGAGATGGTGCTGGCCGACCAGGAGGGCTGGGATCGTTATGAAGCGGCGAAATGGCTGACGATGCGCCGCTGGCTGGAGGCCAATCCGCACGATGACTTCGCGCCGGAGGTTCGCCAGCAGTTGACCACCGCGCCGCTGCACCATGTCACCTGGACCCGGGAATATCTCGGCTGGGGCGTGTTTGTTCTGATGGCGCGTTAACCGGCATGTCGGTAGCGTCGTAAGGCGCTACCGACCACCTTCAGACCTTCAGTTCGTCGTAGCTGACCATGACGTGTTCTGGGCTATCACAACGTACGGTTGGGAGAGAAGGGGCGCAAAAGCGATGAGTCGCCTGGTGGTGGGTGAGCTGTGGGGGCTGGTTAGCCTTGCGCTAACGCGAATTCATCGATACAAGCGTATAATGCCCATCAATATGGCGCTTACATAAAATAAATAGCAGCAATCATCTTTGAACGAGAATAAGGCGAGGGAGTGGAAACATTAGTCATTCTGGCCGTAGTCGTATGGGTACTTTTCAAACTGGTTCAAAAGGTTACGGTCAAACTCTATCCTCCGGACACGACGACGGTACAGGAGAAGCCCGACACAACGCCAGCGACGGATGCCTGGGGAAATTACCCTAAAGCTGAAGAGCATGTCGTTTTGTTCGAACAGTACCGACGTGAGCAGGCGCTGCGGCAGCAAGCTGCTAAAGAGGCTGATACGTTCTACCGCTCAAGGGAGTGGCGGCGTTTACGTTACCAGGCGTTCCAGCGCTACGGCAATAAATGTTGCGTATGCGGGCGCGGCGCCAGTGACGGGATGGTGATGCACGTTGATCATATAAAACCGCGTTCTCTTTATCCGCATTTAGCCCTCGATATTGCCAATCTGCAAATCATGTGCAACGAGTGCAACGTCAGTAAGGGCAACAGAGATGAGGTTGAGTGGCAATAATAAGGATAAGAAAGCGGCGGGTTAGCAGAATTCTGCCTGCGAATTTTCAGCTTACCATTTAGCAAACCAAAAACTGTAATACGACTATGTGTATCAGTAGCGCAGGCCAGGGGGGAATGGGGATCTAATTTACCCAAATCATAATAAGGATATCCAACTAGTGATACATCAGGTAGTGGGTACTCTGCGTGTCGGACTAAACCATCCTGTTGGCAGGCAAATACCGCAATACGCTGGTCATGGGTGAATGCTGTGACGATAGAATGCCAGCTATCACCGTGTGGAGACGTTAACGTGATTTTTTACTTTAAACGCCAATAGCGTGACCCGTTGGTTTTAACCAATAAGCAGAGGCCACCACCATCCGCCATCTTGTAGGGTTTATCTTTGGGCTTGGCAGTCTCGACCTGTCTGGCATTAAGCTTCATCTGGGGGTATCTCCTTTATACCGAACAGCGAATACCCCCATTGATACCCCCAACTCACTGTAGATTTCTGTGAACGTGAGTAGACGAGCAGAGACAATAGGGGCTGTAAAACCGCATATTATAAGGGTTTAAAGGGTATTTGAGTAGACTTGGGGAGACGTTAAAATAGGTAGGATGGTGCCGATAATAGGAGTCGAACCTACGACCTTCGCATTACGAATGCGCTGCTCTACCAACTGAGCTATATCGGCCCTGCAAGAGGTGTTCACGAGCGTGAATCACGAGGCAAAAGGTTAGAACTTAGCGGGCGATGCGTCAATAGCCAGTGGAATCAACTGCCTATTTTTGCATCGCCCGTTCTCATTTACGCACGAATGGTATCGTCGCCGAAACCAATCCACTTGTAGGTGGTTAACGCTTCCAGCCCCATCGGGCCGCGGGCGTGCAGCTTCTGGGTGCTGACCGCTACTTCCGCGCCAAGGCCGAACTGGCCGCCGTCGGTGAAGCGCGTGGAGGCGTTCACGTAGACGGCGGAAGAGTCCACTTCATTGATAAAGCGGTTGGCGTTACGCAGGGTGCGGGTCAGGATAGCGTCGGAGTGCTGGGTGCCATGCTCGCGGATATGGGCGATAGCCTCATCCATATCAGCCACCACTTTGACGTTCAGATCCAGCGACAGATACTCGTCGTCATACTGCTCCGCTTTCACCGGCTCGACCTTCGCCGCGCCGTTTTGCAGCGCGGAGAGGGCGGAAGGGGCGGCGTGCAGGGTGACGCCGCTCTCGGCCATCTGCTTGCTTAACGCCGGCAGGAAGGTGTCGGCGATGTTGCGGTGCACCAGCAGCGTTTCCACGGTATTACAGGTGCTCGGCCGCTGGGTCTTGGCGTTGACGATGATCTTCAGCGCAGGGGCGATCTCGGCCGTTTCATCAACGAAGATATGGCAAACGCCAATCCCGCCGGTGATCACCGGGATCGTTGACTGCTCACGGCACAGCTTGTGCAGGCCAGCGCCGCCGCGGGGGATCAGCATATCGATGTATTTATCCATCTTCAGCATTTCGCCCACCAGCGCGCGATCCGGGCTTTCGATAGCCTGTACCGCGGCGGCCGGCAGACCGCACTCTTGCAGCGCCTGCTGGATCACCTTCACCGTGGCGGCGTTGGTGCGCCAGGTCTCTTTCCCGCCGCGCAGGATCGCCGCGTTGCCGGTTTTCAGACACAGGGAGGCGACGTCGACCGTCACGTTGGGACGTGCTTCATAAATCACGCCAATCACCCCCAGCGGGACGCGGCGACGTTCAATACGCAGACCGCTGTCCAGCAGCCCGCCGTCGATCACCTGGCCGACCGGATCGGCCAGATTGCACACCTGGCGCACATCGCTGGCGATGCCGCGCAGGCGCGCCGGGGTCAGCGCGAGGCGATCGAGCATCGCTTCACTCAGGCCATTGGCGCGCGCTTCGGCTAAATCTTCCGCGTTGGCGCGCAGAATATCGTCGGTCTGCGCTTCCAGATAATCGGCGATCTTTTCCAGTACCTGGTTCTTTTCCCGGCTGGAGAGTAACGCCAGCTGCCAGGAGGCCGCTTTGGCGGCAATGCCCATTTGTTCCAGCATTTTCAGCTCCTTAACGGATGATCATATCATCGCGGTGGACGGCCACCGGGCCGTATTCGTAGCCCAGAATGGCATCGATTTGCTGCGAGTGCTGGCCGGCGATAAGGCGCAGCGCATCGCTGTTGTAGCGGCTGACGCCGTGAGCGATATCGCGTCCTTCGCTATTGCGGATGCGGATCACTTCGCCGCGGGAGAAGTTGCCGCTGACGATTTTGATGCCTTTTGGCAACAGCGAGCTGCCTCTTTCGAGGATCGCCTGGGTTGCGCCCGCATCGACGGTGATTTCACCCGCCGGCGGCGCGCCGAAGATCCAGCGCTTACGGTTCTCCAGCGGGGATTCCTGGGCGTGGAAGCAGGTGCCTACCGGCAGGCCTTCCATCGCATGGCCGATGACGTCCGGGCGGTTGCCGGCGGCGATAATGGTATCAATCCCCGCCCGGCAGGCGACGTCCGCGGCCTGCAGCTTGGTGCCCATGCCGCCGGTGCCGAGTCCGGAGACGCTGTCGCCGGCGATGGCGCGTAGCGCGTCGTCGATGCCGTAGACGTCTTTAATCAGCTCCGCCTGCGGGTTGCTGCGCGGGTCGGCGGTGAACAGGCCTGGCTGGTCGGTTAACAGCAGCAGTTTATCCGCCCCGGCGAGGATCGCCGCCAGCGCGGAGAGATTGTCGTTATCGCCTACTTTGATTTCAGCGGTGGCGACGGCGTCGTTTTCGTTAATGACCGGGACGATGCTGTTATCCAGCAGGGCGCGCAGGGTGTCGCGGGCGTTAAGGAACCGCTCTCTGTCTTCCATATCGGCGCGGGTCAGCAGCATCTGGCCAACGTGAATGCCATAGATAGAAAACAGCTGTTCCCACAGCTGGATAAGGCGGCTTTGTCCCACCGCCGCCAGCAGCTGCTTGGAGGCGATGGTGGCGGGCAGTTCCGGGTAACCAAGGTGCTCGCGCCCGGCGGCAATGGCCCCGGAGGTCACGATGACAATACGGTGTCCCATGGCGTGCAGCTGTGCACACTGGCGCACAAGCTCGACGATATGGGCGCGGTTCAGGCGACGGGACCCGCCTGTTAAAACACTGGTGCCCAGTTTTACCACCAGCGTCTGGCTTTCACTCATGATTCTCTGCCGTTCAAAAGGAATATCGATATCGAGCTGATGTTGTAGCAGGAGTCGGCCCGCTTGCCAACACCCGGGGCGGCGGGCGCGCCATTTTATTGCGCGGGATCGGGCATTCTGGAGAGGGGATGTGACAAAAATATGTCAGATACATTTAAATACTCTTTTTTATAAAAAGTTCCACATTGTCATAAATATTTAATATCCCGGCGTTAAAAAACCTCCAGTTTTTGATGGGGCGAGCGCCCGCAATTGAATAGCGCGTATAAATAAATCACCAGGACTGAATAATGAAAAAGAGTACTCTGGCATTAATGATGATGGGCTTTGTGGCTTCAACGGCGACGCAGGCAGCGGAAGTTTATAACAAGAACGCGAACAAGCTGGATGTGTACGGCAAGATTAAAGCCATGCATTATTTCAGCGATTATGACAGCAAAGATGGCGATCAAACTTACGTGCGTTTCGGTATTAAAGGCGAAACGCAGATTAACGAGGACCTGACCGGCTATGGCCGTTGGGAATCTGAATTCTCCGGCAACAAAACCGAGAGCGACTCCAGCCAGAAGACTCGTCTGGCGTTCGCCGGCGTGAAGCTGAAAAATTACGGTTCTTTCGATTACGGTCGTAACCTTGGCGCCCTGTACGATGTGGAAGCCTGGACCGATATGTTCCCGGAATTCGGCGGCGATTCCTCTGCCCAGACCGATAACTTTATGACCAAGCGCGCCAGCGGCCTGGCGACCTACCGCAACACCGACTTCTTCGGTCTGGTGGATGGCCTGGATCTGACCCTGCAGTACCAGGGTAAAAACGAAGGCCGTGAAGCGAAGAAACAGAACGGCGACGGCGTCGGCACCTCATTAAGCTATGATTTCGGCGGCAGCGACTTCGCCATCAGCGCGGCCTACACCAGCTCCGACCGTACCAACGATCAGAACCTGCTGGCTCGTGGCCAGGGTTCGAAAGCGGAAGCCTGGGCGACCGGCCTGAAATATGACGCCAACAATATCTACCTGGCGACCATGTACTCTGAAACCCGCAAAATGACCCCGATCAGCGGCGGTTTTGCCAACAAGGCGCAGAACTTTGAAGCGGTGGCGCAGTATCAGTTCGACTTCGGTCTGCGTCCGTCCCTCGGCTATGTGCTGTCGAAAGGGAAGGATATCGAAGGGGTAGGGAGCGAAGATCTGGTTAACTACATTGACGTGGGCCTGACTTACTACTTCAACAAAAACATGAACGCCTTCGTGGATTACAAAATCAACCAGCTGAAAAGCGATAACAAACTCGGCATCAATGATGACGACATCGTGGCGCTGGGCATGACCTATCAGTTCTGATTAATCGCAGAACCATCCGCCGCAGCCCTGCTGCGGCTTTTTTTTAGCGGCGATTCTTCGCCAGATGCAGGGTGTCGCTGTTCATGGTGATCTGCGCGTTATACTCCTTCGGCAAACGGCGCGCCTGGTAGAACGCCGACTCCCAGTAAGGGTTGTCCAGCGAAGAGCGCATCACGCCCTGGCTGCTCGAGGCGTGAAGGAAATTATGATCGGTATCGTAAAAGCCAACGTGCATGCCGGCCCGGGTACGGAAGAAAACCAGATCGCCGGGACGTAAATCCCGCTTATTGACCCGCACGCCCATGTGCAGCAGCTCGCGGGTGGTGATCCGCTCCATCGGCAGGTTAAAGCGATCCTTCAGCGTGCGCCAGACGAAACCCGAGCAGTCGACGCCGCTTTGTTCAGTACCGCCCCATTCATAAGGGGTACCCTGCCAGGTGTGCATCTGGTCATGCAGGGCCGCCACCACCGGGATCAGATCGTCCGAACCGCCATCAATGGTCATCTCCGCATGAGAGTTGGTGTTCTTTGCCTGTTTCGGTGAGGAGGAGCATCCTGCCAACAACAAAAAAGGAATTAAAAAGAGAGCATGCGTCAGTTTTGGCTTCATATCGTTATTTTCGAAGTAGCAAGCAGACTGCTTTGTTTTATAGCCGATTAAAAACAACGGCTAAATAAGCCGAGGCCGCCTTTACGTTTATTTACGATTAAAAATAAACAACCTGCGAGGCGGATCACCCATAAAAGGCAGTTGTCACTTCCGAACGGCCTGTGCCAGGATTCTGATTAAACATTCCACGAGGCATTTCATGACGCATTACGCCATCTCTGGTGAGACTTTGCCCGGCGCCGCTTTCGACGCGGGGTGGATAACGTCTGCGCCTCATTATCGCTTCGCCACTGTCTGTCCACCGCCTCCCCCTCCAGACCGGGTAGTTTTCGGCGCTTAACGCCGTCTTTAGCAGGCGCTTACCTGCCGGTATGACGCTTGATACCTTGTGTTTGACGTTCTGGAGCATGCTATGCACGTTCGCTATTCTCTGCTCGCCTCGCAGGCGACAACGGCCCTTTTTGTGCTGCTGTGGGGCAGCGCGGCCATCTTCACCCGCTGGGGACTGGATAACGCCTCGCCGATGGCGCTGCTGGTCTTTCGTTTTCTGGTTGCCCTGGTCGCGCTGGCGCCGCTGGCTATCGTCCGTCGGCGCTGGCTGCCCGCGCCGGGCACCCGCCTGCAAACAGCGGCCACCGGTCTGATGCTGATTGGCGGCTATTCGGTCTGTTACTTCGAGGCGATGGCCAACGGCGTGACGCCGGGACTTATCGCCACCATCATGGGGATCCAGCCCATCCTTACGCTTTGCGTGGTGGAGCGCCGCCTGCAGGGGCGGCGGCTGTCAGGGCTGCTGCTTGCCCTGGCGGGGCTGGTGCTGCTGGTGTGGCGCAGCCTGGCGGCCTCGCCGATGGCGACGGCGGGGATCCTGTTTGCGCTGGCGGCGCTGCTGCTGATGACCTTTGGCGCGCTGTGGCAAAAACGCAGCCGTCAGGCGCCGGCGGATGTCCTGCCGCTGCAGTACGCCGTCAGTCTGGGGCTGTGCCTGCTGATCGCCCCGGTCAGCGGCTTTCAGTTTACCGTTAACGCCGGGTTGATTATTCCGGTGCTGTTTCTCGGGCTGTTGATTTCGGTGGTTGCCCAGCTGCTGCTGTACCGTCTGCTGAGCGCGGGAAATATCGTTAATGTCACCAGCCTCTTTTATCTGGTGCCGGTTATCACGGCGCTGCTGGACTATCTGCTGCTGGGCAATCGGCTGCCGGTCGCGGCGATGGTGGGTATGGTGGCGATCATCGGCGGGATCGTGCTGGTGTTCCGCACCGCGAAGGTCCGCGTCGGCTGATGGCGAACCGGGCGCTGCGGCGTCCGGTTCATTTTCCTGTCATCTTATTTACGCATGATCCCGGCCGCTTATTTTGATCAACAAGGGAAAGTACATGGGCAACTCGCTGACGATTTTCGATCTCGATAACACCCTGATACAGGGCGATAGTAGTACGATCTGGAGCCAGTTTATGGTTCGCGAAGGGCTGGCGACGCAGAAGGGGTATCTTGCCCGCGAGGCGCGGCTGATGGCGGATTATGACCGGGGAGAGATGAATATCGCCGATTATGTGGCCCTGATCCAGGCCCCGCTGGCCGGAATACCAAAGTCGGACGTTGACGCGCTGGTGGCCCGCTACGTGCGCGAGGCGATCCTGCCCCGGGTCTATCCGCAGGCGTGGGAACTTATCCGTCGTCTACGGGCCGAGGGGGAGCAGAGGCTGATTATCTCCGCCTCGGTTAGCCTGCTGGTGCAGGCAGTGGCCGCCGCGCTGGAGATTGATCAGGCGCTGGGCATTGACGTGGCGATGGTCGACGGCGGCTACAGCGGTGAAATCACCGGGATCCCCAGCTATCAGCAGGGGAAGGTGGCGCGTCTGGCGCAGTGGCGCGAGGCGCATCCGCAGTATGACGGCGAGGTGACGTTTTATACCGATTCCATTAACGATCTGCCGTTGTGCCTGCATGCGGATCGCGTGCGGCTGGTCAATCCCTGTCCGCAGCTGCAGGCAGCCGCTGCCGGATACGGCTGGCCGGTGCTGAGCTGGCGGCTGGAATCGCGGAGCGGATAAATTTTTCTACAGGCCTGTGGGCTCAGTCGTTCCAGGCCGGATAAGCCCTGTAGGCCGGGTAAGGCGCAGCCGCCACCCGGCGGAAAAACGGTACAAGCGTAAATTTCCCTGTGCATACAGCGCCTGGCAGGGCTACAACTTCTATGTTATTTCCGGACAGATTGCGCTCCCAATATTTTTTCTGCGCTATGTCACTCATGGCGCTGGGAGCGCACAGGGGGCGGCCAGTCGCCGCCGCCCCCTGTACCCCCGGGCTCCGGCCAGCAACATCGCCACTGTGTGGTGCCTTCGACTTATCCCTGCAGGCTTCGGGTCGGGCCGAGGCAGCGTCCCTGCAAAACACGGCCCTCAGCCCGCATCCATGCGGGCTGCCCCGGCCTTCCGGGAACGTCTCAGCGATGTTGAGGCCGCCAGCACCGGCAGTTTCAGCAGCCCCTGCGCCAGCGGTGATTTGGGGTTGTAGGCCGGGTAAGGCGCAGCCGCCACCCGGCATAAACGCAGCTCCGTGCCTGATGCCATCGCCTGGCGGCGCAGTTGCTTGCCGGGCCTGGAGACAGTCAGAGCCGGACGAGTAGGCCGGGTAAGGCGCAGCCGCCACCCGGTATAAACGCAGCTCCGTGCCTGATGCCATCGCCCGGCGGCGCCGTTGCTTGCCGGGCCAACAGACAGTCGGAGCCGGACAAGTAGGCCGGGTAAGGCGCAGCCGCCACCCGGCATAAACGCAGCTCCGTGCCTGATGCCAGCGCCCGGCGGCGCAGTTGCTTGCCGGGCCTGGAGACAGTCGGAGCCGGACGAGTAGGCCGGATAAGGCGAAGACGCCATCCGGCGCAAAGGCGCGCTAGCGTCCGCCCTGATACAGCGGCACCGCGGCGCCGCCGATATAACGACGGCGCAGCCAGGCGGAAAGGGTATCCATGATCATCACCACCGCCACCAGCAGCAGGGTGATAAACATCACCACATCCCAGTTCCACAAGCGCATATTCTCGGCATAGATAAGCCCAATACCGCCGGCGCCAACAAAGCCCAGCACCGCCGCGGAGCGGGTGTTGGATTCAATCTGATACAGGCTCAGCGCGAGAAAAGTCGGGAACGACTGGGTAAAAATGCCAAAGCGATGCTTTTGCAGGCCGTTCGCGCCCACGGCGGTCAGCCCGCGCCCGGGGGAGCGGTCCACAGCTTCGTGTCCTTCCGCGTACAGCCGTCCCAGCAGGCCAGTGTCCTGCATGATGATCGCCAGCACGCCGGCCAGCGGCCCGAGACCCACCGCGCGCACGAAAATCAACCCCCAGATAGCCATATCGATCCCGCGCAGCACATCAAACAGACGGCGCATCAGCAGGGCCAGGGTCCCCAGCACCACGCCGCGCATGATGTTGCGGGCGGCAAAAAAGGAGAGCAGCAGCGCCAGCACCGTGGCGGTCAGCGTCCCGGCGAAGACGATTGCCAGAGTGATGACGATTTGCGTGAAGTAATAGCCGAACGGCCAGTTCCAGAAGTCGTGCCAGACGAACATCCGCGCCAGGTAGCGGCCAATCTGCTGCAGGCCGGTGGTCAGCTGTTCGCCGCTGATGCCGAACTGCAGAAAAAACCAGACGTAATAGAGCACGCAGGCCAACGCCACCACCCCGACGTAGCGCAGGTAGCGCCCCTGGACCTGATAGAGCTGTTTATGCTGCCGCCGACTGGCGGCGATATCCGGTTGCATGTCCCAGACGCTCATTTTTTCCCCTCCAGTACCCACAGGCGTAGACGACCGGACAGCATGTCCAGCGCCGACACCACCACAATGATCAGCAGCAGAGTGATGCTCACCTGATCGTAGCGGTCGAGTTTGATGTTGGTCATCAGCTCCTGACCGATGCCGCCCGCGCCCACCAGGCCGAGAATCGTCGACGAACGGAAGTTGATTTCAAGCCGCATAAAGCCGTAGGAGAGAAACAGCGGTTTCACTTGCGGCCACAGGGCGAAGCGGATTTTCTGCAGCGGCGACGCGCCGCAGGCCGCCAGGCCGCGTACCGGTTTGTTTTGCGCGCTCTCCACCGCCTCGTAGAACAGTTTGGTCAGGCTGCCGACGGTGTGCAGCATCAGCGCCAGAAATCCCGGGATCGCGCCGATGCCGAACGCCATGACAAAGATCACCGCCCACGCCAGCTCGGGCATGGTGCGCAAAAACGCCACCAGTACCCGAATGGCAAAGCGTACCGGCGCCGGGGTCCAGGCGTTGTTGGCGGCGAGGAACGCGAAGATGGTGGCAATGGCGACCGCCACCAGCGTCGAGGCCAGCGCCAGCTGCAGGGTTTCCCAGATGAGCGGCAGCTGGATCGGCAGGCGATAGCCCCACCAGGCCAGCGAGCCTTTGGTCTGCACATCGGCGAACAGGTTACCGGCACTCAGAGGCGGAATGGTCTCTGCCATATAGTCAAAGAAGTGGGGCAGCGAGTGCCAGATGGTCAGCAGATTAAATTCTGCGGCGCTGCCGGCGGCAAAATAGAGCGCCAGCAGGAGTAACGACCAGCAGACGGTATCGCGCTTTTGCCGCGAGCGTACCTGCTGGTAATAGCGTTCAAATTCGGTGTGGGTCGTCTTCATGCGTCGGGGATCTTCAACGTAGCGCCGCCGCTCACCCTGGGGGCAAGCAGGCGGCGTTGAGGCAGGATTAACGTGCGCTCACCAGCTCGCGTTTCATGTCGATAATCTGCTGGAAGTCAGCCACGCTGCCCGGACCGATGTGCTGGGTACCGCCCATCGCTTTGATAAAGCAGGCGTGATCCTCGGTGTCCAGTTTTTTCACTGCCGCCACGACCTTCGCCTTAAAGTCCGCCGGCAGCGCATTGCTTACCAGGATCGGGCCGTTCGGGATCAGCGGTGATTGCCAGATAATGCGGATCTGCTTCATCAGATCCGGATGATCCATGCGAATCAGGCGGTTGAACGCGCCAGTGGTGTAGCCGGTGTTGTAATCGCCGACCATCGAGGCCCAGGTCACCGCGCCCGCGAACTGACCGTTCAGCACGCCGAGGATGTCCTGCTCGTGGCCGCCGGAGAAGGTGACGCTGGAGAAGGTGTTGTTGTATTTGTTGTCGGCATTACCGCCAAATTTTTCTTTAAACGCATGGTTAGGGATCAGATACCCGGAAGTGGAGTCGGGATCGGCGAAGCCGAAGGCTTTACCTTTTAAATCGTCCAGCGTTTTGTACGGGGAGTCGGCTTTGACGATTACTACGGAGTGATAGCCGCGAGACTGATCTTTGTCGTCCACGGCGATGCCGACGATATCCACCGCTTTGGGATTATTGAGATAAACCGAGGCGTAGGAGGAGGGGGACATGCTCAGCACGACGTCGACTTTGCCCCCCAGCAGACCCTGGATCACTCCGGAATAGTCGGAAGAGTTACGCAGTTTGGTATCCACGTTCAGCTCTTTATCGAGGAAGGCCTTTACGCACTGGTTATCGCCGATTTGCTGGGTGGCGTTCTGGCCGCCGAGAATGCCCAGATTCAGCTCTTTTGGCTGCGCTGCCGCCGCCTGCCATGCCATCATCATGCCCGCGGCCAGTGCGGATAAACGAACTGCGCCAGTCATATATTTTTTCATTATGTTGCCCGTGTGAGTGAAATTAATGCAATTGGCTGACTTCATCGCCGTACAGCTGCTGCAGCACATCCTGCGTCAGCCGGGAGGGGTGATCGTCAAAAATGAGCTGGCCGCTGGCGACGCCGATAACCCGGGTGCAGTAAGTCTTCACCAGCTCTACCGAGTGCAGGTTTACCATCACGCTGATGCCCTGCTCGCTGATCTCGCGCAGCACATCCATGATGCGCTGGGTGTTTTTCGGATCCAGCGAAGCGACCGGCTCGTCGGCCAGCAAAATGCCGGGGTTTTGCATCAGCGCCCGGCAAATTGCCACCCGCTGCATCTGCCCGCCGGAGAGGTTCTCCGCCCGCTGCAGCGCGTGCGGCAGCATGTTCATCCATTCGAGCAGCGCAATAGCGCGCGCGCGGTCGGCTTCAGGAAAGATTTTCAACAGCGATTTCAGGGTGGAGGTCTGGCTCAGGCGGCCCAGCAGGACGTTGGTCAGGACGTCGAGGCGCGGCACCAGACAGAAGTCCTGAAAGATCATCCCGCAGTGGCTGCGCCAGGCATTGAGCGCGCGGCCTTTCAGCTGTGAGACATCGTGCGGCATACCGACTTCCGGATAGCTAAGAATTTCGCCGCCGCTGGCGCTATGGGTGCCGTTGAGGACATGCAGGAGCGTCGATTTACCGGCGCCGGAGCGGCCAATGACCCCAACCATTTCGCCGGCGTGCAGGTCAAAGCTGATGCCGTCCAACACCTTGTGCTGGGCATGATAGGCTTTCGTCAGGTTACGCACGCTTAAGACCTTCCGCTGCCGGCTGGCATTGAGATCAGTGAACGCCTGAAAATCAGTTTCGGCCACTGCGGCAAGAGAGCTGTTCATAAGAGTGTCCAGGTTCGTCATTAACTGGGCACTATTAATAGGTCTTTATATGAAAATTCGATGACGGTATTGCGAACAAACCGTGAACAGGCGCGACAGAGCGGCAACCCGCAGCCCGCAGCCCGCAGCCTGCAGCGCGCTGGCGAAGCATTGAAAAGCGACTATGCTTTCGGGTGGCGCGGAGGCAGGGCAGCAGGAAGTCGTCGGCAATCTTCGCTTAATCTTGTTATTCGGGTCTGTTTTATCGAATAGATAATGCGTCTGCCTTTGTTTAGCATTCAACATCGCTCAGGATTAACATATGTATAACTATTTGTGCGGCAGGTTAATCTATTCATGGTTATTATGTGTTGGTGAATCATCCTGGTTATAGAGTATTTTTGGTTTTATATCCTTCTTTTTTTAATTTCTCTGGTTTATTCAATAACCGCTTAATAATCACTATTAAGAATGTTCCTAAGATATTAGGGTGAAGATCCTGGTCAATATAAAAAACAAATAAGAATCGACAGCTATATTGCCAATAACCTCATGAAAATAAATGTCTTTTTCCTCATCGCAAAAATATCATATTTTCAGTTTTTGTAAATATTGACCCAGACGCGAAATCCATCGCCCGTCCGCGTGTTGACACTCCATAGGAAAAAACTTAAATTCAACGCCAAGCACAAAATAATTAAATCTCGCTTATCAAATATTGATAAGTAATGCATGTCTTATTTAATGGCGATTTACTAAAGGAATCGAATGCGCCAGTAAACTTTGTAGGCCTGGCAAGCAGTGACGTTGTGAAAATGATTACTTCAAGGACTATGAGGTTAAAATCTATATGGAATATAAATGCTGTTCCGATAAGTATATTTGGTCTGCCCATGACTCCTACTTCTATAAAGGTCTGTCCGAACTGATTGTGGATATTGACGAATTAATTTATCTGTCGCAGGAGAAAATTAGAAAGGATTTTGTGTTTATCAATCTCAATACGGCTTCGTTAAACGAGTTTATCAGGCGCGATAGCGAATGACTCTCCGCGGTAAAGGGGAAACAGGTCGTATTGATTGCGGCCAGAAAGTCGGAAGCCTTAGCAAATTACTGGTATTACAATAGTGATATTCGTGGCGTGGTATATGTTGGCCTGAGTCGTGATATTCGAAAAGAGCTGGCCTATGTGATTAATGGCAGGTTTCTGCGTAAAGATATTAAGAAAGATAAAATTACTGACCGGGAAATGAAAATAATCCGCATGACCGCCCAGGGAATGCAGCCGAAATCGATCGCCAGAATTGAAAATTGTAGCGTGAAGACAGTGTATACCCATCGGCGCAATGCTGAGGCCAAGCTGTATTCCAAAATATATAAGTTAGTTCAGTAACACCCAGGCAATATTGTTTTTTAAATGGTTCACCGGGACATCATGTCCTTAATTCAACTCAGGATGAAAAAGCGATGAAAAAAAAGGTTCTGGCAATAGCTCTGGTAACAGCGTTTACCGGTATGGGTGTGGCGCAGGCTGCTGACGTAACGGCTCAGGCTGTTGCGACCTGGTCGGCGACCGCTAAAAAAGACACCACCAGCAAGCTGGTTGTGACCCCGCTCGGCAGCCTGGCGTTCCAGTACGCCGAAGGCATTAAAGGTTTTAACTCGCAGAAAGGTCTGTTTGACGTGGCGATTGAGGGTGACGCAACGGCGACTGCCTTTAAGCTGACCTCACGTCTTATCACCAACACCTTAACCCAGCTGAACACCTCCGGCTCCACGCTGAGCGTGGGTGTGGATTATAACGGCACAGCGGTCGAAAAAGCCGCGGATACCGTGATGATCGATACCGCCAACGGTGTACTGGGTGGCAACCTCAGCGCGCTGGCAAATGGCTACAACGTCGGCGGCCGTACCACCGCGCAGGATGGTTTCACCTTCTCCATCATCAGCGGCACCACCGACGGTTCTACCGCCGTGACCGATTACAGCACCCTGCCGGAAGGGATCTGGAGCGGCGACGTCAGCGTACAGTTCGACGCCACCTGGACCAGCTGATCCTTCTGCTGTACCAGCAGGGGGCTCTCCCCCTGCTTTTTTTCACGGACGGAATTGTTATGAAAAAGCATCTTCTGGCCCTCGGGCTGCTGCTTGTCGGGGTGTCGCCGGCGCAGGCGTTGGATGTCGGCGATATCTCATCCTTTATGAACAGCGACAGCAGCACGCTGAGCAAAACAATCAAGAACAGCACAGACAGTGGTCGACTGATCAATATCCATCTCGAACGGCTCTCTTCCCCGCTGGACGGCGGGCAGGTTATCCCGATGGACAAACCGGATGAGGTGCTGCTTACCCCCGCCAGCCTGCTGCTACCCGCCCAGGCCAGCGATGTCATCCGCTTCTTCTACAAAGGCCCGGCGGATGACAAAGAGCGCTACTACCGCATTGTCTGGTTCGATCAGGCGCTCAGCGATGCCCAGCGCGATAACGCTAAACGCAGCGCGGTGGCCACGGCGTCCGCCCGCATCGGCACCATTCTGGTGGTGGCGCCGCGTCAGGTGAATTACCGCTTTCAGTACGCCAACGGCTCTCTGACCAACACCGGGAATGCGACATTGCGGATCCTCGCCTACGGCCCCTGCCTGAAGGCCGCCGACGGTAAGGAGTGTAAAGAGAATTACTACCTGATGCCGGGTAAATCGCGCCGTTTTACGCAGGTGAATACGGCAGATAAAAAAGGACGGGTTGCGCTTTGGCAGGGTGAGCAGTTTGTTCCCGTGAAATAGACAGTTGTGCAGATGGATAACGACGATGCCTCTACGACGGATTTCCCCAGGACTGAAAACGCGGCTTGCCTTCGGCATGATATTTTTGTTCGTTCAGCCCGACGCCAGCGCGGCTGCCCCAGGCGCGCAGCAGATTGGCGGGGTGATTATTCCGCAGGCCTTCAGCCAGGCGCTGCAGGACGGCATGAGCATCCCGCTCTATATTCATCTTGCCGGCAGCCAGGGCATCAAGGACGATCAGCGGATCGGCAGCGCCTTTATCTGGCTGGACGGCGGCCAGCTGCGCGTCCGGCAGATCCGGCTGGAGGACAGTGAAGGTAACGCCAGCGTCAGTGAACAGACCCGTCAGCAGTTGGTCGGCCTGGCCAACGCCCCGTTCAGCGAGGCACTCACCATTCCCCTGACCGACAGCGCCCAGCTGGATCTTAGCCTGCGCCAGCTCCTGCTGCAGCTGGTGGTCAAGCGCGAGGCGCTGGGCACCGTGCTGCGCTCGCGCAGCGAAGACATCGGTCAGTCCAGCGTCAATACCCTCAGCAGCAACCTGAGCTATAACCTCGGCGTCTATAACAACCAGATGCGCAATGGCGGGAGCAACACCTCCAGCTATCTGTCGCTGAACAACGTTACCGCGCTGCGGGAGCATCACGTGGTGCTCGACGGCTCGCTGTATGGGATCGGCAGCGGCCAACAGGACAGTGAATTATATAAGGCCATGTATGAGCGCGATTTCGCCGGCCACCGTTTTGCCGGCGGGATGCTCGACACCTGGAACCTGCAGTCCCTGGGACCGATGACCGCCATTTCGGCCGGCAAGATTTACGGCCTTTCCTGGGGAAACCAGGCCAGCTCCACCGTCTTCGACAACAGCCAGTCGGCCACGCCGGTGATTGCCTTTTTACCGGCGGCGGGCGAGGTGCATCTCACCCGTGACGGCCGGTTGCTGAGCGTCCAGAACTTCGCCATGGGCAACCATGAAGTGGATACCCGCGGCCTGCCGTACGGTATTTACGATGTCGAAGTGGAGGTGATCGTCAACGGGCGCGTGGTCAGCAAACGCACCCAGCGGGTCAATAAGCTGTTCAGCCGCGGACGCGGCATCGGCGCGCCGCTGGCGTGGCAGGTATGGGGCGGCAGTTTCCATATGGATCGCTGGTCGGAAAGCGGAAAAAAGACCCGGCCGGCAAAAGAGAGCTGGCTGGCGGGCCTTTCGACCTCCGGGTCGCTCAGCACCCTGAGCTGGGCGGCTACGGGCTATGGCTACGACAACCAGGCGGTGGGTGAAACCCGCCTGACGCTGCCGCTGGGTGAGTCGATCAACGTTAACCTGCAGAATATGCTGGCCAGCGACAGTTCCTGGAGCAGCGTCGGCAGCATTAGCGCCACGCTGCCGGGGGGCTTCAGTTCAGTGTGGGTCAACCAGGAGAGAACCCGCATTGGCGATCAATTGCGGCGCAGCGATGCCGACAACCGGGCGATCGGCGGCACCCTCAACCTGAACGCGCTGTGGTCGAAGCTGGGGACGTTCAGTGTCAGCTACAACGATGACCGCCGCTACAACAGTCATTACTACACCGCGGATTACTATCAGACGGTCTACAGCGGCGCCTTTGGATCGCTCGGCCTGCGGGCGGGGATCCAGCGCTATAACAATGGCGACAGCAGCGCCAACACCGGGAAATATATCGCCCTCGATCTCTCGCTGCCGCTGGGCAACTGGTTCAGCGCCGGGATGACCCATCAGAACGGCTACACCATGGCTAACCTCTCAGCGCGCAAGCAGTTTGATGAAGGCACTATTCGCACCATCGGCGCCAATCTGTCGCGGGCCATCTCCGGCGATACCGGGGATGACAAAACCCTCAGCGGCGGAGCGTATGCCCAGTTCGACGCCCGCTACGCCAGCGGCACGCTGAACGTCAACAGTGCGGCGGACGGCTACGTCAACACTAACCTCACCGCCAGCGGCAGCGTCGGCTGGCAGGGCAAAAACATCGCCGCCAGCGGACGAACCGACGGTAACGCCGGAGTGATCTTCAACACCGGGCTGGAGGACGATGGTCAGATTAGCGCCAGGGTTAACGGGCGGATTTTCCCGCTCAGCGGCAAGCGTAACTACCTGCCGCTCTCTCCCTATGGCCGCTATGAGGTGGAGCTGCAGAACAGCAAAAACTCGCTCGATAGCTACGACATCGTCAGCGGGCGTAAGAGTCATCTGACCCTTTATCCGGGCAACGTCGCAGTGATTGAGCCAGAGGTGAAGCAGATGGTCACCGTCTCCGGTCGTATTCGTGCAGAAGACGGCACGCTGCTGGCGAATGCGCGGATTAACAACCATATCGGCCGTACCCGGACCGATGAAAACGGCGAGTTTGTCATGGACGTGGATAAGAAATACCCCACTATCGATTTCAGCTACGGCGGCAATAAAACCTGCGAAGTGGCGCTGGAGCTCAGCCAGGCACGCGGCGCCGTCTGGGTCGGGGATGTGGTCTGCAGCGGCCTCTCGTCGTGGGCGGCGGTGCAGCAGACAGGAGAAGAGAATGAAAGTTAATGCACTGATGGCGCTGGCGATCCTCGCGCTGCTTTGGCCGGCAGCCGCACTCAGGGCGGCGGTGACCAAGACCACCTGGTCGGATGCGCCGGCGCGCGAGTTTGTGTTTGTTGAAAACAACTCCGACGACAACTTTTTCGTCACCCCCGGCGGGGCGCTGGATCCGCGTATGACCGGCGCTAACCGCTGGACCGGCTTAAAATACACCGGCTCCGGCACCATTTATCAGCAGAGTCTCGGTTATATCGATAACGGCTACAACACCGGGCTCAATGCCAACTGGAAGTTTGATATGTGGCTGGAAAACTCGCCGGTTTCGCACCCCTTAACCGGCCTGCGCTGCATCAACTGGTACGCCGGGTGCGATATGGCCACCAGCCTGATCCTGCCGCAAACCACCGACGCCAGCGGGTTTTATGGCGCGACGGTGACCAGCGGCGGCGCGAAGTGGATGCACGGCATGATGTCGGACGCGTTTTATCAATATTTGCAGCAGATGCCGGTCGGCGGCAGCTTTACGATGACCATCAATGCCTGTCAGACCTCGGTGAACTACGACGCCAGCAGCGGTGCGCGCTGTAAGGATCAGGCCTCCGGTAACTGGTATGTGCGCAACGTCACCCACACCAAAGCCGCGAACCTGCGGTTGATTAATACCCACTCGCTGGCGGAGGTGTTTATCAACAGCGACGGCGTGCCGACCCTGGGAGAAGGGAACGCCGACTGCCAGACGCAGACCATCGGCAGCCGCGCAGGATTAAGCTGTAAGATGGTAAACTATACCTTGCAGACCAACGGCTTAAGCAACACCTCGATCCATATTTTCCCGGCGATCGCCAACTCGTCGCTGGCCTCGGCCGTCGGGGCGTACGATATGCAGTTCAGCCTCAACGGCAGCTCCTGGAAGCCGGTGAGCAATACCGCTTATTACTACACTTTCAACGAGATGAAGAGCTCAGACTCGATCTATGTTTTCTTCTCCAGCAACTTCTTTAAGCAGATGGTGAATCTCGGGATCAGCGATATCAACACCAAGGATCTGTTCAACTTTCGCTTTCAGAACACCACCTCGCCGGAGTCAGGCTGGTATGAGTTTTCCACCTCCAACACGCTGATTATCAAGCCCCGTGATTTCAGCATCAGCATTATCTCGGACGAATATACCTCGGCGCCGTCGCGCGAGGGATATGTCGGCAGCGGCGAACCGGCGCTCGATTTCGGCTACATCGTCACCACCAGCGGTAAAACGGCCGCCGATGAAGTGCTGATCAAGGTGACCGGACCGGCGCAGGTGATTGGCGGGCGTTCCTACTGTCTCTTCAGCTCTGATGACGGTACGGCGAAAGTGCCGTTCCCGGCGACGCTCTCTTTTATCACCCGCAGCGGCACGACGCAGACCTACGATGCCGGGTGCGATGACAGCTGGCGGGATATGACCGATGCGCTGTGGCTGACCACGCCATGGACCGATATCTCCGGCGAAGTGGGGCAGATGGATAAGACCACGGTGAAATTTTCGATTCCGATGGATAACGCCATTTCGCTGCGGACGGTAGACGATAACGGCTGGTTTGGCGAAGTCAGCGCTTCAGGAGAGATTCATGTCCAGGCGACGTGGCGCAACATTAACTAAGGCCCTGCTGACGGTGGGCTGCCTGCTGGCAGCGCCGCTGGCTCAGGCGATCTCGGTCGGCAACCTGACCTTTTCCCTGCCGGCCGAAGCGGATTTCGCCAGCAAACGGGTGGTCAACAACAATAAAAGCGCGCGGCTATACCGCATCGCCGTCAGCGCCATCGATCGTCCGGGCGGCAGCGAAGTACGCTCCCGGCCAGTGGATGGCGAACTGCTGTTTGCCCCCCGCCAGCTGGTGCTGCAGGCAGGTGAGAGCGAATATTTTAAATTTTACTATCATGGCCCGCGGGATAACCGCGAGCGCTACTATCGGGTCTCGTTTCGCGAAATTCCCACCCGTAACCTGACGAGGCGCAGCCCGACCGGCGGCGAAGTCAGCATGGAGCCGGTGGTGGTGATGGATACCATTCTGGTGGTGCGCCCGCGCGATGTGCAGTTTAAATGGTCTTTCGATAAGGTGGCCGGGACGGTGAGCAACACCGGCAATACCTGGTTCAAGCTGCTGATTAAACCCGGATGCGATTCGACCGAAGAGGAGGGGGACGCGTGGTACCTGCGTCCCGGCGACGTGGTTCGCCAGCCGGCATTGCGCCAGCCGGGGAACCACTATCTGGTTTATAACGACAAATTTATTAAGATCAGCGATACCTGCCCGGTGAAGCCCCGTCCCGCGGAGTGAGCCTTATCCGGTGGTCGCGCGGCGGGTAAAACGCCGGCTGGCCAGCAGGCTCAGACCGCAGCACAGCAGATAGTACACCGCGCCGGTGAAGACGAAGATCGCCAGGGGATAGATTTGCACCCGGTTGTTGACCTGGCCGGCCACGGTAGTCAGCTCCGGGACGTTGACGATAAACGCCAGCGACGTGTCTTTCAGCAGGCCGATAAAGATCCCCACCAGCGAGGGCTGAACGTTACGCAGCGCCTGCGGGAGCAGCACCAGGCGCAGCGTTTGCCCGGGGGCGAACCCCTGGGTCAGCGCCGCCTCATACTGTCCTTTCGGCAGCGACTGCAGCCCGGCCAGCACCGAGTGCATCACCGATGCGGCGGTAAACCACGCCAGCGCCAGGGTCACGGTCACCGCGCCGGGCAGATCGCCGCCGGTCAGCATCGGCAACAGATACCACAGCCAGAAGATGACAAATATCAGCGGGATGCCGCGAATAATTTCCGCCCACAGAAACAGCAGACGCCGCACCAGCCCCCCGTAGCGCCAGGCCAGGCCCGCCAGCGCAATGCCTCCCGGCAGCGCCAGCAGGGTGGCGCCGATGGCCATCAGCAGGGTCAGCGCCACGCCGCCGGGCTGGCCCTCCGCCAGTCGCCCCCACAGCAGGTAATCGAGGTTATCGGCGATCACCGCCAGATTAGCGTTCATGTTGGGCGCTCCGTTGCAGTTTTCTTCCCGGGCCGAGACGCGTGAGCGCCACGCCCATCGCCACCCCCAGCGCCAGGTACAGCGCAGTGCCGACGGCAAACGCCTCCAGGGCGTGCGCGTTATAGCTCTCAATCTGTCGTACCTGATAGGTCAGTTCCGCAAAGCCGATGCCGCTGGCCAGCGATGAGAGTTTCATCAGGTTAAGATACTGGCCGACAATCGGCTGCCAGGCGTTGGCCAGCCCCTGCGGCAGGAGGATAAAGCGCAGCTCCTGCCACGGCGTAAAGCCCTGCGACAGCGCGGCTTCCCGCTGCCCGTGGCTGACGGCGCGCAGTCCGGAGGCGATCTCTTCCACCAGAAAGGCGGAGGTAAAGACCCCCAGCCCCCACATCGAGCAGAGGAACTCTGGCGTCAGCCACCAGACGTTACCCGGCAAAATGGACCAGGCGTGTACGTCGTTCACCACCTCCTTCACCGCCAGCGGCAGCAGGTTCCAGGCGGCAAAGTACCAGAACAGCAGCTGGACCAGCAGCGGGGTATTGCGAAACAGCGAGACCCACGCGGCCACCAGCCCGCGCCCCGCGCGGCCGCCGCCGAGGCGCAGGGCCAGCAGCAGGACCGCCAGCAGGGTGGCGAGCAGGATCCCGGCGACGCTGACCCAGACGGTGGTGAGAAAACCAGAGATAATCCATTGCAACGGCTGCCCGCTCAGGACGCCGTGCCAGTCAAGCATCGGCGTCACTCGAGGCTCTCCTGGTGCAGCGGATCCAGCACCTTCTGCAGAAAACGCCGTGCGCGGGCATGCTGCGGATGGGCGAAAAACTCAGCCGGCGGGGCGACCTCGAGAATGTCGCCGCCGTCGATAAACACCACCCGGTCGGCAATTTCGCGGGCAAACTGCATCTCATGAGTCACCACCAGCATGGTGATCCCGCTGTGGGCGAGGGTTTTCATCACCTGCAGCACTTCGCCGATCATCTCCGGGTCGAGCGCCGAGGTGGGCTCATCGAACAGGATAATCTGCGGCGAGGAGGCCAGGGCGCGGGCGATCGCCACCCGCTGCTGCTGGCCGCCGGAGAGCTGCGCCGGCATCTGCTGCGCTTTTTCTTCCAGCCCGACCTGGCGCAGCAGCGCCAGCGCCCGCTCCTGAGCCGCACTTTTTCCCCAGCCGTGGACGCGCTCCAGCGCCAGAGTGATGTTCTCCTGCGCCGTCAGGTGGGCGTAAAGGTTGAACTGCTGGAAGACAAAACCGACGCGGCTGCGCAGCTGGCGCAAGGCGCTGCCGCTCAGCCGGCTGGTCGGTTTATCGTCGATCAGGATCTCGCCGCCGCTTAAGGATTCGAGCTGGTTGATCAAGCGGATCAGGGTCGATTTTCCCGACCCGGAAGGGCCGAGGATCGCCACCACTTCGCCGGGCTCGACCTGCAGGTTGATCGCATTTAGCACCTGATGATCGCCGTAGCGCTTGGCCACATCACGGAACGTAATGCTGGCGCGCCGCAGACGTGAAAAATCCGCGGCCGGGGCCGCGGAGTGGGAGAGTAAACCCGAGAACATATTATTTCGCTTCTATGGTAAAGGCGCGCGGCTGCGGCGTTTTGGTGGCAGGGCCAAACCAGACATCGTAGATTTTTGCGGCTTCGCCGGTTTTCTCCAGCTTCACCAGCTCATCGTTAACGGCCTTCAGCAGGGCCGGTTCGCCTTTCTTCACGCCCACGCCAATCTCTTCTTTGCTGAGCAGGTCGGGCAGAATTTTAAACTTGGCTTTATCCGGCGCTTCCGCCAGCAGACCGGCGAGGATGGTGCTGTCCTGGGTGATGGCCTGGACGTTGCCGTTGCGCAGGGCGGTCAGGGCCAGCGGAATATCGTCATAGGAGAGAACGCGAGCCTGCGGGAAACGCTGGTGCAGGGCCTGTTCGCCGGTGGTGCCTTTCACCGCGCCGATGCGCGCTTTGCTGTACTCATCGAGCTTATCCGGAGAGCCGGCCGGCACGAGGAACTGCTGGCCGGTGACGAAATACGGCGTCGAGAAATCAATGACCTGGGCCCGCTCCGGGGTGATGGTAATGTCGGCGACGATCAGGTCGGCTTTGCCGGACTGCAGCAGCGGAATACGGTTGGCCGGGTTCGTCGCCACCAGCTCGAGTTTGACGCCGAGCGCTTTCGCCAGCGCCTGGGCAAAGTCGACATCGTAGCCGACGATATGGTGGGTTTTGGCATCCACCGAGCCGAACGGCGGGTTAGCGTCGAAGGTGGCGACTTTCACGACGCCGGCGGCTTTGATGTCAGCCAGCTGGTCTGCCTGTGCCTGCGAGGCGAGCAGCAGCATACCCAGCGCCAGTGCTATTTTTGTGGTTTTGTTGCGCATAGTTTTTCCCCTGAATCCCTGTTTTGTTTTGTGGACATCACGCTCCCACAAATTCCCCGTCGGCGGCAAAGAAGAAAAAATTCTTATCTATAACGAAAAAGAACTTAACAAACCTGTGGGTATTCTTTATGCGCCGCTGGCGTTTTACCGGGGCGGCAACGATTGCCGGGCGGTTCCCTCTCCCTCCGGAGAGAGTGGGAGGGGGAGGGATAGGGGTAATTTTCCGTTCACTTTGCGTTTGCGAGAAAATGGTGGTTCTTTGCCGGTGAACGGGTAAAGGGGGAGAAAACCGTCTCCCCCTTTACAATCCCCCCGGTCCCGCAGAGAAATCGGTGCTGCGCACTACGCTCACCTCCCGGTCATCAGCCTGCGGTCGGCTCAACTCGACGTCGTGTCTCGAATCGCCTCTGGCCGCCCTCCGTGGCGGCCAGCCCTTGTCTGCCGACCTCCGGTTCGCCGATTTCAGCGGGAATCGGCCCGCTGCACGCCCGTAGGTTTCAGGAGCCATTTCATAGCAATCAGAACATATCCGTTAAAAATGGTATGTGCCTTTCCCTGTGGCCCCGCGGTGTATACCGGGGCAGTAACGATTGCCGGGCGGTTCCCTCTCCCTCAGGGAGAGGGTTAGGGTGAGGGGAAAGGACCGGGCGTAATATGCGCCAGCCAGGATTGCAAATTCGGAATTAATATTTCCCGCCCCCGGCCAACTGTGGTTGAAATAGACCCAGGCGATTCGCTTCCCGACAGAGGAGAAAACGAAAGTGGCATTGTGGCAACGATTAACGGGCTGGCTGGCTTTTTTGTCCAACGGTGAAGCCGGACAGCAGGATACCCAGCGCGTCATGGAGGCGATCCTGCCGGTGGCCAGCCTCTACGGCGTGGATATTGGCAACGTGGAAACCCGGTGGTTCCGTCATGATAAGACATACTGAGCGACGCAGGACGCGTGAAGCCTACTGGAACGAGGTGTGCTTTGTGTAGCAAGAGACTGCCTGAGGTTGCGGCATCACAGGATGCGCCGCCGCAGCCCAGGCAGTTTTGATCATGCTTATCCCCCCAGATACATCCGCTTAATTTCCGGGTTAGTCAGCATCTCCCGCGCCGCGCCTGACAAGGTGATCCGGCCATTCTCCAGGACATACGCCCGATCGGCGATCGCCAGCGCTGCCGTCGCATTCTGCTCCACCAGCAGCACCGTCATATTCTCTTCGCGCAGTTGCTTAATGATGCCGAACAGCTCGCCGACAATTTTCGGCGCCAGTCCGAGGCTCGGTTCATCCAGCATCAATAACACCGGCTCGCTCATCAGCGCCCGGGCGATGGCCAGCATCTGCTGCTCGCCGCCGCTCATGGTGCCCGCCATCTGATGGCGCCGCTCCTTGAGCCGTGGAAAGAGGGCATACATGCGATCGCGCAGGCGGGTGTAGCCGGCGAGATTATTGTAAGCGCCCATGCGCAGGTTCTCTTCGATGGTCAGGTTGGTAAAGACCCGGCGTCCCTCCGGCACCAGCGCCAGCCCGCGGCGCACAATCTGGTGGGTCTGGCTACGTGAGATATCGTCGTTGAGGAAGCTGACGCGCCCACTGGAGCGCACCAGGTTGACGATCCCGTTCAGGGTGGAGGTTTTACCGGCGCCATTGCTGCCGATCAGGGTGACGATTTCCCGGTCATAGACGTCGATATCAACGCCTTTCAGCCCCTGGATCACGCCGTAAAAGACCTTAAGTTCCCGGGCGTTAAGCATAATTGGCTTCTCCCAGATAAGCGGAAATGACGTCCGGATGCTGGATTGCCTCGGCCATCAGGCCGCTGAACAGCGGCTTACCGTACTCCAGAACCATCACCCGCTCACACAGGCGGTTGACGAAGGGCATATCGTGCTCAATCAGCAGGACGCTGAGCTGATAGTCATGGCGCATGCGGAAGATAAGCTCCGCCAGATCCTCGGTCTCCTTCGGGTTCATCCCGGCGGCCGGCTCATCGAGCAGCAGCAGCTTCGGCGCGGTGGCCAGCGCGCGGGCGATCTCCACTTTGCGCTGGTTGCCATAGCTCAGGTTTGTGGCCTGCATATGGGCGAAGTGGGCGATGCCGATGTCCTCCAGAATGGCCATGGCTTTGGCTTTCGCCGCCCGTTCGGCCGGAAAGTAGCGGCCAATATGCAGCGCCGCCTCCAGCAGGGAGTAGCGGCTGGCGCGGTCGAGTCCGACCATCACGTTCTCCAGCACCGTCATGGAGTTAAACAGACGGATATTCTGGAAGGTACGGGCGATCCCGGCGTTCACCACCTGGTTGGGCTTCAGCCCCTTCAGCGACGTGCCCGCCAGGGTGACGTTGCCGCGGGTGGGTTTATAGTTGGCGGTGATGACGTTAAACAAAGTGGTTTTGCCCGCGCCGTTCGGGCCGATAAGGCCAAAGATCTCCGCCTCGTCAACATGGAAGCTGACGTTGTCGATGGCCCGCAGGCCGCCAAACTGCATGGTAACGTCCTGCACTTGCAGGATAACGTTATTTTCCGCCATAGCCGCGGCTCCTTCTTCCGATCTGCCAAATCTCTTTTTTTCCCAGTAGCCCTTCGCGGGCGAAAAGCATGATGATCAGCAGCAGCAGCGAGAACACCACCATTCGCAGGCCCGGATACGCGCCGAGATCGTGGCCAAAAAACTGCAGCGGCTGGTCGAGGAAGCGCAGCCACTCGCCGCTGCCGACCACCAGTACGGTGCCGAGCAGGGCGCCGGTGGTGCTG
This sequence comes from Klebsiella sp. 10982, assembly GCF_048589245.1. Classification (NCBI taxonomy): domain Bacteria; kingdom Pseudomonadati; phylum Pseudomonadota; class Gammaproteobacteria; order Enterobacterales; family Enterobacteriaceae; genus Klebsiella; species Klebsiella sp. 10982. The sequence continues at coordinate 15,186 of NZ_JBMAXV010000026.1, read as the reverse complement.
CCGAGTCCGCCGAGGACGATAATAATCAGCAGCTGGAAGGTGAGCATAAAGTCGAACAGCCCCGGGGAAATGGTGGTCAGCAGCGAAGCCAGCAGACCGCCGCCGATCCCTTCGAAGAAGGCGCTGGTGGCGAAGGCGCAGGTTTTGATGCGGAAGGTGTTGACCCCCATGGCGATCGCCGCATCTTCATCGTCGCGAATGGCTTTCATCATCCGGCCATACTTCGACCACACAAGCTGGAGGATCATGCCGGTGGCCAGCAGGGCGAACAGCCCGCACCAGAACAGGAGATGCGGCTGCTGCGGAATATCGTTCAGCCCGATGGCGCCGTTGGTGATTTGCGGGTTGTTAATGGCGAGGATCTTGATGATAAACCCAAAGCCGAGGGTGACAATGGCCAGGTAGTCGCCCCGCACCCGGAAGACCGGTACGGCGAGGCACACCGCCAGCGCCGCCGCGCACAGGCCGCTTATCAGCAGGGCAGGGAGGAAGCCCGCGTGCAGGCTGAGGATCCACGGGCTGGGGGCGGCCATTTCAAACATGTCTACCTTGCTGTCGCTGGAGAGGATCAGCAGGGCGGTGACGTAGGCGCCCACCGCCACGAAGCCGTTCGGCTCCAGCGACAGCTGGCCGGTCACGCCGTTGATCAGGTTGTAGCTGACCGCGAGGATCATAAAGATAAAAATGGTGCTGATGACACGAACAATGTAGTCATTGAAAACCACGTTGATTCCGGCCAGCAGCGCGATACAGATGACAATAATGGCCAGGTTGCGCAACTGCGCACCGGCGGTCGTCGTCGCGTTGAGCATCAGAAACGGCTCCTTTCCAGACGTTCGTCGCCCATAATGCCGACCGGGCGGAACAAGAGGACCAGAATCAAGAACAGGAAGGCGAAAGCATCTTTATAGCCGCCCAGTTCGGGGAAGATCGCCACGGCGACCACTTCGGTAAAACCGAGGATAAAGCCGCCCAGCACCGCGCCGGTGACGCTGCCGATCCCGCCCAGCACGGCGGCGGCGAAGGCCTTCAGGCCGATAAGCACGCCCATCAGGGGATCGATAGTGGGGTAGCTGATGGAGTAGAACACGCCGCCGAGCGCCGCGAGACTACTGCCGAGGGCGAAGACCAGGGAGATGATCCGGTTGGCGTCAATGCCCATCAGGCGCACGGTGTTGACGTCAAAGGCCACTGCGCGGATCGCCATCCCATAGCGGGTGCGGTACAGCAGCCAGAGGATCGCCAGCAGCAGCAGGACGGTGATCAGCGGCACAATCCACGCCACGTTGGTAATGATGACGCTGCCGAAGGCGCGGGTCTGGTTGAAAAAGTCAGGGGCGGAGAAGAAGCGTGAGCTGCCGCCGAACAGCACGTTAAACAGGTTTTCGAGGAAGAAGCTGACGCCGATGGCGGTGATCAGCATGGAGATTTTCGAGGCCTGACGCAGCGGACGATAGGCGACCCGGTCAATCAGCATACCAAACAGGCCGCACAGCCCGAGGGTCAGGAAAACGGCTACCCCGAAGGGTAGCCCAACCGAAGAAAATAAAAACAGCGTACTAAACGCGCCGACCATCATCACGTCCGCATGGGCGAAGTTGATCAGCCGTAGCACGCCATAAACCATCGTATAACCGATGGCAATCAGGGCGTACATGCCCCCAAGACTCATTCCATTGACCACTTGCTGGAGAAAAATGGCGCCGTCCATTTTGTAGCCTCGTCACAACTTAAGGGTTAACCACGGTACGAAACGCCAGCTTGCCATCTTTCACTTCGTTGATGACCGCGCTGCGAATGGCATCGCCGTTCTGTAACGTCAGCGTGCCGGTCACGCCCTGGAAATCTTTGGTGGCGCGGATTTTTTCATTCACGCAGACCCGATCGTGGGGATCGCTGCACTGGTTCATGGCGTTGACGATGACGTTATAGGCGTCCGCCGCCATTGCGCCCCAGGTATGGGTCGGCTGCTGGTATTTTGCTTCCCAGGCTTTGATGAAGGTTTCCCCGGCCGGGGTCTGCTCTTTGGCGTTCGGCGAGTAATAATCGGTGGTCATATAGCCGTTGACCGCGTCTTTACCGACATCGAAGAAGACCTGATCCGCGGCCAGACCGTCGCCGCCCACCACCGGTTTGTTGAGCCCCAGTTGTTTAGACTGCACGGCAATCAGCGCCCCTTCGGTGTAGTAGATCGGCATGTAAATCATGTCGACATTCTTCGCCTTGACGCTCGCCAGCTGGGCTTTAAAGTCCTTGCTGCCGCCCGGGGCCTGTACCTCGATGGGAATGGTGCCGCCGTTTTTCAGGAACTGGGTGCGGAACGCTTTCGCCAGGCCGACGGAGTAGTCGTTGCTGCTATCAAACACGATGGCGGCGGTTTTGGCTTTCAGATCGCGGGAGGCCAGATTGGCCCCGACCACCCCCTGGAAGCTGTCCGAGAAACAGACCCGGCTGACGTACGGATGGTTACGGGTGACGCGGTCGTTGGTGGCGGTGGAGGAGACCAGCGGCGTTTTGCTGTCGTCGGCGATCTTGGTCATCGCCAGGGTGTTGGAGGAGGTGACTTCCCCGATCACGGCATCCACTTTATCGCTGGAGACCAGGCGCTGCATGGCGTTGGCCGCTTCGACTTTGTCGCTTTTATCATCGATAACGATAAGCTTGATGGTATCGCCATTTTTTAAGGTCGGAGTGATGGCCTGAATAATGTCCAGCCCTTTCTGCGACGGCTGGCCGTAGCCGCTGAGGGCGCCGCTCAGGGGTAATACCACCCCGATTTTAATTTCCGCTGCCTGCGCGCTGCTGGCGCCGACCAGCGCGGCAACCAGCGTGGCCATTAAAGACGCTTTCCCGGAAAACGATTTCATGGGTATTTCTCCGTCGGTCGATTATTTATCTTTAACCATCAATGACTGCATAACATTGAGGAATAATTCGCCAGCGTGTCCGACGAATTATTGGCTGTTATGTTGAATAGATAACGAGATATATACCCTAAATAATTCGAGTCGCATGAAGGCGGCAAGTGAGCGAGTCCCCGGAAGCTTACCGAAGTAAGTGACTGGGGAGAGAACGCAGCCAACGCACATGCAACTTGAAGTATGACGGGTATTTTTAATGCGCTGATTTACCTTACAACGTCCGTTTCGTTTTTACTCATGCAATATTCTTATTACCTGCAGGCAAGGGTATAAGGCTGATGACAACACGGTTTTGGGGACGGTGAACGCATTTTGCCGGATGGCGACTGGCGCCTTATCCGGCCTGGAAAATACGCCATATAAACCGGTTGAACGGCTTCCGTAGGCCCGCGCAAGCGAAGCGCCGCCGGGCAATTTCAGCACGCGGCGGAATATAATAGTCAGATGCGCAAGATAATATTAAAAATCTATTCTGCGGCTGGTGTGACTTATTATTTTAAAGGGGTTAACGGTTTTATTTTTCCATGCAGCGCCGGATTATCACTTTCATCTTTTAACTGCACGCCGGTGACGCGGCGTAAAAAAGCCTGCTCCAGCAGCCAGGCCAGTTTAAAGGCGGCGGCGTCATGGCTTAATCCCTCCGGACGAATATTGGAGATACAGTTGCGCTCCGATTCCAGCCGCTGCCGATGGGGCTGCCAGGTGAGGTAGACGCCGAGGCTGTCCGGTGAGGAGAGACCCGGTCGTTCGCCAATCAGGATCGCCACCGCGCGGGCTTTCAGGGTTTCGCCAATATCATCCCCCAGCGCCACCCGCGACTGATGCGCCAGCACCACCGGCGCCAGGCCGATACCCAGCGTCTGCAGATAGGGCAGCAGGGCGCGGATCAATGGCACCGCCTGGCGCTCTACCGCCCAGGAAGAGAGGCCATCGCCGATCACCAGCAGCAGATCGGCGGGGCGGACGCCGCTGGCGGCGAGGTCGGCGCGGCTTTCGTCGGCGAGCTGCCGCCCGAGATCCGGACGCCGAAGATAGGTGTGACGGTCCGGCGCGGCGCTGCGCACCGTCAGGGCGTCGAGGCCGAGCGCCGCCAGCGGCGCCACCAGCTGCTGGCTGGCGAACGGCTGATGAATGGCATCCCGCGCTCTGGCGTGGGCCAGACCAAAGTTGAGGACTTCGCGGGTCGGCAGGCTGGCGCCGCTGCGGCCCAGGGCGATCCGCGCATCGGTAAATTCACGCAGCGGGTTCCAGGCATCGGGACGATTCATACGGAGGCTCCTTGCGGAAGGACGGACAGCAGCGGATGGCGGGCGTCGGTGAGCCGCAGCGTGCCGTGCGGATCGATAATCTGCATCTTCGCCAGCCAGTCGGCGAACTCCGGGGCATGTTTTAAGCCCAGCAGGCGACGGGCGTACAGCGCGTCATGGAACGAGGTGCTCTGGTAATTGAGCATGATATCGTCCGCTCCGGGCACACCGATCAGGAAGGTGAGCCCGGCGGTGCACAGCAGGGTCAGCAGGGTGTCCATATCATCCTGATCCGCTTCCGCGTGGTTGGTATAGCAGACGTCGCAGCCGATCGGCAGGCCCATCAGCTTGCCGCAGAAATGATCCTCCAGCCCGGCGCGAATAATCTGCTTGCCGTCATAGAGATACTCCGGACCGATAAAGCCGACCACGGTATTGACCAGTAGCGGTTCAAAGTGACGGGCGACGGCGTAGGCCCGCGCCTCACAGGTTTGCTGATCGACGCCGTGGTGGGCGTTGGCCGACAGGCAGCTTCCCTGGCCGGTCTCAAAATACATCACATTGTTGCCGAGGGTACCGCGCCTGAGGCTGAGGGCCGCCTCGCGGGCCTCCTGCAGCATGGCAAGATTGATGCCGAAGCCGCTGTTGGCCGCTTCGGTTCCCGCCACCGACTGAAACACCAGATCCACCGGCGCGCCGCGCTCAATCAGCTGCAGCGTATTGGTGACGTGAGTCAGGATGCAGGACTGGGTGGGGATGGCGAAGCGCTGAATAATATCGTCCAGCATGACGTTCAGCTGCGCCAGCACCGGTAAGCTGTCGCTGGCCGGGTTGATGCCAATCACCGCGTCCCCGGCGCCGTACAGCAGCCCGTCGAGCATACTGGCGGCGATGCCTTTCAGATCGTCGGTGGGATGGTTGGGCTGCAGGCGCACGCTGAGGTGGCCGGGCAGGCCGATGGTGTTGCGAAAGCGCGTCACCACCTGGCATTTGCTGGCGGCAAGGATCAGATCCTGATTGCGCATCAGCTTACTGACCGCCGCCGCCATCTCCGGGGTGATGGCGCGGGCGACCCGCTGCAGCGTGGCGGTATCGGTAGCATCATCCAGCAGCCAGTCGCGAAAATCGCCGACCGTCAGGTGACGCAGGGCGGCAAAGCCCTGCGCATCATGGGTGTCGAGGATCAGGCGAGTCACTTCATCCTGCTCGTAAGGGATCAGCGGGTTGTCGAGTATGTCGGTCAGCGGCACATCGGCAAGGGCCATTTTCGCCGCCATCCGCTCTTCGGCTGAGGTGGCGATAACCCCTGCGAGGGCGTCGCCGGAGCGGGCCGGCGACGCTTTCGCCATCAGCGTTTTCAGACTATCAAAGCGCCATACCTGGCCCGATAGCGTGGTTTTATACATGCCGCCTCCTCAGGAGACCGTGCGCAGTTGAGGATCCACTGGCGCCCGTTCACGGGCCGCTGCGGTTTTGCGGAACCACAGGTAGCCGCCGAGCATCATCGCCGCGAAAATCAGCGCCAGCAGCAGGTTATACCAGACCATCGCCACCAGGCAGAGCACCGCCATGCCGAGGGCAAAGGCCGGCGCCAGCGGGTAGAGCGGGGCGCGGAACGGACGGATCAGCTTCGGCTCGCTACGGCGCAGTTTGAACAGCGCCGCCATGGAAGTGATATACATAACAATAGCCCCAAAAACCGACATGGTGACGATGCAGGCGGTCAGCGGCATGCCGCTGATGGTGATCAGCGAGTCGGAGAAGATCGCGGCGATCCCCACCACGCCGCCGGCGAGGATCGCCAGATGCGGGGTGCGGGTGCGGCGGTTGAGGGTCGCCAGCCCGGCGGGCAGATAGCCGGCGCGGGCGAGGGAGTAGATCTGCCGCGAATAGCCCATAATGATGCCGTGGAAGGAGGCGACGAGGCCAAACAGCCCCAGCCACACCAGCATATGCAGCCAGCCGCTGCCATTGCCCACCACCGTCTTCATCGCCTGGGGCAGCGGATCGTTGATATTGGACAGCGCGCGCCAGTCGCCAACGCCGCCGGCGAAGACCATCACCCCGATCGCCAGCACCGTCAGCGTCAGAATGCCGCCGCCCAGGGCGCGCGGAATGGTGCGCTGCGGATCTTTGGCCTCTTCGGCGGCCATGGAAGCCCCCTCAATGGCGAGGAAGAACCAGATGGCGAACGGAATGGCGGCGAACATCCCCGGCAGCGCCAGGCCGCTGAAGCTTTCCGCGCCTGCCCAGCCGTTAGTGGTGAAGTGGCTCCAGGAGAAGCCGGGCGCGACCACGCCCATAAACACCAGCAGCTCGAAGATGGCCAGCAGGGTGACGATCAGCTCAAAGGTGGCGGCAATGCCGACGCCGAGAATATTGAGCGTCATAAAGATCACGTAAGCGCCGCAGGCGACCCATTTCGGATCCAGCGCCGGAAACTGCACGTTGAGGTAGGCGCCGATGGCCATGGCGATGGCCGGCGGGGCGAAGACGAATTCAATCAGGGTGGCAAAACCAGCAATAAAGCCGCCGGTGGGCCCGAAGGCGCGGTAGGCATAGGCGAAAGGGCCGCCAGCGTGCGGGATGGCGGTGGTCAGCTCGGTAAAGCTGAAAATAAAGGCGCAGTACATGGCGGCGACCGCCAGGGCGACGACCATAAATCCCATCGTGCCCGCCTGTGACCAGCCGTAGCTCCAGCCGAAGTACTCCCCGGATATCACCAGTCCGACGGCGATCCCCCATAAACGAAAACTGCCGAGTGTTCTTTTTAAGGTGGTGGTGTGCTCTGTCATACGTGTTGCCTCGCCAGATAGAAAGGTTCTGAACGACAGGCTGCAAAGAGAGTGCCAGAACGTTGCCTGCCGCGATAAGGCATCAGCGCGTGGCGCGCCAGCCGGCGCTGCGCAAAAATGGGGCAGGCTGCACGCTGTCGGCGCGTGCCCTGGTGCAGCGGCTTTGCTTTTTCCGCGGCGGCACGGTATAACACCTCTTCTTTTGGATGTTTAGATGTCTATACGTTTATACGCATCAAGACCCGGGCAAGCGGGCTGGCGTGAGAAAATAAAATGCAAAGCACAACACAACAACAAGGTGGGCAACTGAAGCGCACCATGAAAACGCGCCATCTGATCATGCTGTCGCTCGGCGGCGTGATTGGCACCGGCTTATTCTTTAATACCGGGTATATCATCTCCACCACCGGCGCGGCCGGGACGCTGCTGGCGTATCTGATTGGTGCCCTGGTGGTCTGGCTGGTGATGCAGTGCCTCGGCGAACTGTCGGTGGCGATGCCGGAGACCGGCGCCTTCCACGTTTACGCAGCGCGCTATCTTGGCCCGGCGACAGGCTATACCGTGGCGTGGCTCTACTGGCTGACGTGGACGGTGGCGCTGGGGTCGAGCTTCACCGCCGCCGGCTTCTGCATGCAGTACTGGTTCCCGCAGGTGCCGGTCTGGATCTGGTGCGTGGTGTTCTGCGCAGTGATCTTCGGCCTTAATATCATTTCGACGCGCTTCTTCGCCGAAGGCGAGTTCTGGTTCTCGCTGGTGAAAGTGATCACCATCATCGCGTTTATTGTTCTCGGCGGCGCGGCCATTTTCGGCTTCATTCCGATGCAGGATGGCTCGCCGGCGCCGGGCCTGAATAATATCACCGCCGAAGGCTGGTTCCCGCATGGCGGCCTGCCGATCCTGATGACCATGGTGGCGGTGAACTTCGCCTTCTCCGGAACGGAGCTTATCGGCATTGCCGCCGGGGAAACGGAAAACCCGCATAAGGTTATTCCGGTCGCCATCCGCACCACTATTGCCCGGCTGATTATTTTCTTTATCGGCACCGTGTTTGTGCTGGCGGCGCTGATCCCAATGCAGCAGGCGGGGGTGGAGAAAAGCCCCTTCGTGCTGGTGTTTGAGAAGGTGGGCATCCCTTACGCGGCGGACATGTTCAACTTCGTGATCCTGACGGCGATCCTGTCGGCGGCCAACTCCGGCCTGTACGCTTCCGGACGGATGCTGTGGTCGCTGTCGAACGAGAAGACGCTGCCGGCCTGCTTTGCCAAAGTCAATAAACGGGGCGTGCCGGTGACCGCCCTGTCGGTCAGTATGTTGGGCGGCGTGCTGGCGCTGTTCTCCAGCGTGGTGGCGCCCGATACGGTGTTTGTGGCGCTGTCGGCGATCTCCGGCTTTGCGGTGGTGGCGGTGTGGTTAAGCATCTGCGCCTCGCACTTTATGTTCCGCCGCCGCCATCTGCAGCAGGGCAGGGCGCTGAGCGATCTGCAGTATCGCGCTCCCTGGTATCCGGTGGTGCCCGTGCTGGGCTTTGTGCTGTGCCTGGTGGCCTGCGTGGGCCTTGCCTTTGACCCGAGCCAGAGAATTGCGCTGTGGTGCGGGATCCCCTTTGTGGCCCTGTGCTATGGTGCCTGGTATCTTACTCGTTCACGGAATATGACTCAGGAGCCCCAACATGTCGCAGACTAATCCGTTTACCGCCCTGCTTGCCGCCCAGCCGTTTGTGCTGCTGGACGGCGCCATGGCCACCGAGCTGGAGGCGCGCGGCTGCGATCTGGCCGACAGCCTGTGGTCAGCGAAAGTGCTGCTGGAGAACCCGCAGCTGATCCGCGATGTGCATCTCGACTACTTTCGCGCCGGGGCGCAGGTGGCGATCACCGCCAGCTATCAGGCCACTCCGGCGGGCTTTGCCGCGCGCGGGCTGGATGAGGCGCAGTCCCGGGCGCTGATCGGCAAAAGCGTCGAACTGGCGCGCAAAGCGCGCGAGGCGTACCTCGCCGAGAACCCGCAGGCCGGTACGCTGCTGGTGGCCGGTTCGGTGGGGCCGTATGGCGCGTTTCTCGCCGACGGCTCGGAGTATCGCGGCGATTATCAGCGCAGCGCGGCAGAGTTCCAGGCCTTCCACCGCCCGCGCGTCGAAGCGCTGCTGGATGCCGGCGCCGATCTGCTGGCCTGTGAAACCCTGCCGTCCTTCGCCGAGATCCAGGCCCTGACGGCGTTGCTGCAAGCGTATCCCCGCGCCCGCGCCTGGTACGCCTTTACGCTGCGCGATGCCGAACATCTCAGCGACGGCACGCCGCTGCGCGAGGTGATGGCCGCCCTGGCGGATAACCCGCAGGTGGTGGCGGTGGGGATCAACTGTATCGCGCTGGAAAATACGCCCGCGGCGCTGGCGCATCTGCACAGCCTGACGACGCTGCCGCTGGTGGTCTATCCTAACTCCGGCGAACATTATGACGCGGTGAGCAAGACCTGGCACCATCATGGCGAAGCCTGCGCCACCCTGGCGGATTATCTGCCGCAGTGGCTGGCGGCCGGGGCGAAGCTGATTGGCGGCTGCTGCCGCACCACGCCGAAGGATATTGCTGAGCTTAACGCGAAGCGCTGAGTTTTTTTGCCGGGTGGCGCTGCGCTTACCCGGCCTACACCTTGCGCGATCCGTCGCCGCCACCCGGCGCCAACCCTCTGCCACTCATCAACCGCACAAAACCAACTATCCTTTCCCGCTTTTGTTCTAAAAACGATTCGCTATTAGCCAGAATTTTTAATTACTTCATCTGCATCCTGATGCCGGAAATACTGCACCTATAACAACTCAGGGGAAGCAGACACTATGGCATTCACATCGCGAATTACTCTTCTGGCGGCGCTGGCCGTCGCCGCCTTCCAGGCGCAGGCGGTCAACGTGACCGTGGCGTATCAAACCTCCGCTGAGCCGGCGAAAGTCGCCCAGGCGGACAACACCTTCGCCAAAACCAGCGGCGCGACCGTCGACTGGCGGAAATTCGACAGCGGCGCCAGCGTGGTGCGTGCCCTGGCCTCCGGCGATGTGCAGATCGGCAATATCGGCTCCAGCCCGCTGGCGGTGGCCGCCAGTCAGCAGGTGCCGATCGAAGTGTTCCTGCTTGCCTCAAAGCTCGGTAACTCCGAAGCGCTGGTGGTGAAAAAGAGCATCACCAAACCGGAAGATCTGATCGGCAAGCGCATTGCCGTGCCGTTTATCTCCACCACCCATTACAGCCTGCTGTCGGCGCTCAAACACTGGGGCATCAAGCCGGGTCAGGTGCAGATTATTAACCTGCAGCCGCCAGCGATCATTGCCGCCTGGCAGCGCGGGGATATCGATGGCGCTTACGTCTGGGCGCCAGCGGTTAACGAACTGGAAAAAGAGGGCAAGGTGCTGACCGATTCTTCCCTGGTGGGGGAGTGGGGCGCGCCGACGCTTGACGTCTGGGTAGTCCGTAAGGACTTCGCCGAGCAGCATCCGGAGATCGTCAAAGCGTTCGCTAAAAGCGCCATCGACGCCCAGCAGCCCTACATCGCCAACCCGGAGGCATGGCTGAAACAGCCGGACAACATCAGCAAGCTGGCGCGCCTGAGCGGCGTGCCGGAGGCTGATGTCCCCGGGCTGGTGAAGGGGAACACCTACCTGACCGCCGCTGAGCAGGCGCAGGCGCTGAACGGGCCGGTCAATCAGGCCATCGTCGATACCGCGCGCTTCCTGAAAGAGCAGGGCAAAGTGCCTGCGGCGGGAACCGATTATCGTCAGTACGTTACTGACCGCTTTGTGAAGTAAAGGAGGCGGCGATGCTGCAAATCTCGCATCTTTCCGCCGACTACGGCGGTAAACCGGCGCTGGCGGATATCAATCTGACGCTGGAGAGTGGGGAGCTGCTGGTGGTGCTGGGGCCTTCGGGCTGCGGTAAAACCACTCTGCTGAACCTGATTGCCGGATTCGTGCCCTATCAGCACGGCAGCATCACCCTCGAAGGTCAGCGGGTGACCGGGCCGGGCGCAGAGCGCGGGGTGGTCTTCCAGAATGAAGGTCTGCTGCCGTGGCGCAATGTGCAGGATAACGTGGCGCTGGGCCTCCAGCTGGCGGGCGTGGATAAAGCGCAGCGCCGGCAAGCGGCGGCGCAGATGCTGAAGAAGGTCGGCCTCGAAGGGGCGGAAAAGCGCTTTATCTGGCAGCTGTCCGGCGGTCAACGTCAGCGGGTGGGCATCGCCCGGGCGCTGGCGGCGAATCCGCAGCTGTTGCTGCTGGATGAACCCTTCGGCGCGCTTGACGCCTTTACCCGCGAGCAGATGCAGACATTGCTGCTGAAGCTGTGGCATGAGACCGGCAAACAGGTGCTGCTGATCACCCATGACATTGAAGAGGCTATCTTTATGGCCACCGAGCTGGTGCTGCTGTCGCCGGGGCCGGGACGGGTGGTGGAGCGACTGCGGCTTGATTTCAGCCGTCGCTTTGTCGCGGGCGAATCCTGCCGCAGCATCAAATCCGACCCGCAGTTTATTGAACAGCGGGAATACATTCTGAGCCGGGTGTTTGACCAACGGGAGGCTTTCTCATGAGCGTGGTACTGAACGACAAACCGCGTCAGACGACGCTGAAATGGCGCTGGCCGCTCTCCCGTCAGCTTACCCTCAGCGTGGCGACCCTGGCGGTATTGCTGGCCGTCTGGTGGGCGGTCGCGGCGCTGCAGCTGATTAGTCCGCTGTTTCTGCCGCCGCCGGGCCAGGTGCTGCAAAAGCTTATCACTATCGCCGGGCCGCAGGGCTTTATGGATGCGACGCTCTGGCAGCACCTGGCGGCGAGCCTGACGCGGATCGTTATCGCCCTGCTGGCGGCAGTGCTTATCGGCGTGCCGGTGGGGATCGCCATGGGGCTCAACTCAACGGTGCGCGGGATCCTCGACCCGCTGATCGAACTCTATCGTCCGGTGCCGCCGCTGGCCTACTTACCGCTGATGGTGATCTGGTTTGGCATCGGTGAAACCTCTAAGATCCTGCTGATCTACCTGGCGATTTTCGCGCCGGTAGCCATGTCGGCGCTGGCAGGGGTAAAAAGCGCGCAGCAGGTGCGGATTCGCGCCGCCCGTTCGCTGGGCGCCAGCCGGGCGCAGGTGCTGTGGCTGGTGATCCTGCCCGGCGCGCTGCCGGAGATCCTCACCGGGCTGCGCATTGGTCTCGGGGTGGGCTGGTCAACGCTGGTGGCCGCTGAGCTGATCGCCGCCACCCGCGGATTAGGATTTATGGTGCAGTCTGCCGGCGAGTTTCTCGCCACCGATGTGGTGCTGGCGGGGATCGCGGTGATTGCCATTATCGCCTTTTTACTGGAACTGGGTCTGCGCGCGCTGCAGCGGCGCCTGACGCCCTGGCATGGAGAAGTACAATGAGTGAACGTCTGAGCATTACCCCGCTGGGGCCGTATATTGGCGCGCAGGTGAGCGGGGCAGATTTAACCCGTCCGCTGAGCGACAACCAGTTTGAACAGCTGTATCACGCGGTGCTGCGTCATCAGGTGGTATTCCTGCGCGAGCAGAATATCACCCCGGCGCAACAGCGCGATCTGGCGCTGCGGTTTGGCGACCTGCATATCCATCCGGTCTACCCTCACGCCCCAGGGGTGGAGGAGATTATCGTCCTCGATACCCACAACGATAATCCGCCGGATAATGACAACTGGCATACCGATGTCACCTTTATCGACACGCCGCCCGCCGGCGCCATTCTGGCGGCGAAAGAGCTGCCGACGACCGGCGGGGACACCCTGTGGACCAGCGGCATCGCCGCCTGGGAAGCGCTGTCAGAACCCTTCCGGCAGCTGCTGAGCGGCCTGCATGCCGAACACGATTTCCGCAAATCGTTCCAGGAGTATAAGTACAACAAGACCGAAGCCGAGCATCGGCGCTGGCAGGAAGCGGTGGCGAAGCATCCGCCGCTGCTGCATCCGGTAGTGCGTACCCACCCGGTGACCGGCAAGCAGGCGCTGTTCGTTAATGAAGGCTTTACCACGCGAATTGTCGAGGTGAGTGAGAAAGAGAGCGCAGCGCTGCTGAACTTCCTGTTTGCTCATGTCACTAAACCGGAGTTTCAGGTGCGCTGGCGCTGGCAGCCGAACGATGTCGCTATCTGGGATAACCGGGTGACGCAGCATTACGCCAACGCCGACTATCTGCCTCAGCGGCGGATCATGCACCGGGCGACGATCCTCGGCGATAAGCCGTATTACCGGGCGGGGTAAGGCTTGTATCAGCCGCGAGCCGCGGAGAACATTGCCCGCTGCTTTCCGGAGGCGGCGCCTGACGCGCCTTTTCCGGGCTACCGATCCGTCGGAAACGGTAGCCCGGCTAAGGCGCAACGCGCCGCAAGCCGGGAAAAAGCTTTTATGCCGATTTTTGCGCACCCAGATGCGCGCCAATATAGCGCTGGTAGCGATTGGCCTTCAGGTAGGTGAGATCCACCAGCACCAGACCATCCACGCAGTTGTTGAAATCCGGGTCGCTGCCGAAATCGATAAACTGCACGCCGCCCGGCTCGCACACTTCCGAGTACTGCTTATACAGCGGCGGGATCGCGCAGCCGAGGTTGCCGAGCAGGGACTTCAGCCGGGCCAGGTCGTCGTTGTAATCCTCCCCGCCAAACTGCGCCAGCACGTCGGGCAGCGACGCCGGATAAGGTCGACGCGACTCCGCCAGCGGATGCGTCGCCGGGAACCACATCCGGTAGAATGCCACCAGCAGATCGCGGGCGGCGGGCGGCAATCCGCCAGAAATCGACACCGGACCAAACAGATAGCGATAGTGCGGATAGCGCGCCAGATAAGCGCCGATGCCGGACCACAGGTAGTCCAGCCCGCGACGCCCCCAGTAGCGCGGCTGGATAAAGCTGCGCCCCAGCTCAATGCCGTGCTGCAGGACATCGTCCATCCGCCCGTCGTAATGGAACAGACTGTAACTGTAGATCCCTTTCAGGCCGCGCTGTGCCAGCTGGATGGCCGTCGGCATAAAGCGGTAAGCGCCGACGATTTCCAGATCGTCTTCATCCCACAGGATCAGATGCAGATAGTCGTCGTCATATCCGTCGATATCCCGCCGTTTGCCGCTGCCTTCCCCGACCGCGCGGAAGGCGATTTCCCGCAGACGCCCCAGCTCGCGCAGCAGCGGCGCGTCCTCCTGGCCGTTGCGCTGCCAGAGGTAAATCACTTTGCCGTCGGCGGTGCGGCCCAGACACTCGGCCTTATGCAGTTCGCGTTTGAGCAATGCCCGGTCTTCCGGACGGGCGATGGCGCTTTCGGTTTTGAACTGCCCCGGCAGCCCTTTGCGCAGTTGTTCAAGGTGCTGATAGCAGCGGCCGGTAAGCTCGCGAGCGCTGGACTTGGCATCGAACCAGCTCGACCAGGGGATCTGCTGGCCGATGCGCACCGGCAGGCTGCTGTTGCGCCGGCGAAACATCTGCTGCATCAGCAGGAGCAGCGGCAGGTTGTCGGAGACCAGCGTGCTGGCGTAAAACAGGGCGCTGTTGCGGGCGTTAATCCACGCCGGCAGCAGCGGGGCGCGATATTTTGCCGCCAGCTTAATAAAGCCGGAGTGCCATTTTTTATCGCGGATGCCGCGACGGGTCAGACGGGAGACTTCCCCCGCCGGGAAGAAGATCAGCACCCCGCCGGCCTGCAGCTGCTGGTCCATCTGCTGCAGCGCTGCTTTAGCGGTGCGGCCATGAATGTTATCCACCGGGATAAACAGCGAGCTCAGGGGCTCAAGGTGGGTGAGCATGCGGTTGGTGACCACTTTGACATCGCGGCGCACGCGGGATACCGCATACAGGAGCGCCAGGCCATCGAGGGTGCCGGTGGGGTGGTTGGCGATAATGACCAGCGGGCCATATTCGGGGATTTGTTCGAGATCGTGTGCCGGGATGGCACAACGGATATTGAGGTATTCCAGTACCTGTTCGACCGTATCAAGCCCCTTCAGATGGCGATGACGGTCGGCAAATTGTTGAAACTCTTCCTCATAAAACAGCTTTTTTAACAGTTTCTTTTGCCAGGGGGCGGGCCTCGCCTGAGGCCACAGGTCATCGAGTACGTTGTCGAGACTAAACATAGTGGCTCCTCCTCCGTCCTGCCCAGACAGTAGAAGGTAGAGATGTCGTTCAGATTACAGTTGGGTGAAGTTTCGGTCGCAGCGGGGGAGGTTTCCCGGATAGCGGCTAACGCCTCATCCG
>NZ_JBMAXV010000025.1:0-84863 GCF_048589245.1 Klebsiella sp. 10982 | reverse complement strand
AAAGACTGAGCTTTTTGTTTTTGCGTTTTAACAAGAACCCCGTGCCGAAAGGTGCGGGGTTTTTTGCGGTGTGGGGTATGTCTCCCCGGTGGCGCTGCGCTTACCGGGGCTACAAAACAGTAGCCCGGACAAGGTGCGCAGCACCGCCTCCGGGGAAAATTCCGCCATACCCGTCCCATTATCTTCATTTAAAGCAAAATAAAACCCCGTCATGGCACTCCCTTCGCCATAAACCACTTTTTCCCTGCCTCTGCGTTGGCGTTGATCGCGAAAACCGCTCTTCCGAAAAAAAATGTGAATGTAATCACATATAAAGATATAACAATTATATAACATTTAGTTTACTAACTAATTTGTCTGCGTGACGTGGTACGCCCGACAAGACAGATTGCAGTCTTTGCTGGAGCAATATAACAATGACAGAAAGTAGCATTACCGAACGGGGTGCGCCGGATCAGGCTGATACCCGTCGTCGTATTTGGGCAATTGTTGGCGCATCCTCGGGGAATCTGGTTGAGTGGTTTGATTTTTACGTCTACTCATTCTGCTCGCTCTATTTTGCCCATATCTTCTTCCCATCCGGGAATACCACCACTCAACTGTTACAAACAGCTGGCGTATTTGCCGCCGGGTTTCTGATGCGTCCAATCGGTGGATGGTTGTTTGGTCGAATCGCTGACCGCCGCGGACGTAAAGCATCTATGCTTATCTCGGTGTGCATGATGTGCTTCGGATCACTGGTGATTGCCTGTCTGCCTGGATATGCCGTTATCGGCACCTGGGCTCCGGCGCTGCTGCTGCTGGCTCGTCTGTTTCAGGGGCTGTCGGTGGGAGGAGAATACGGCACCAGTGCGACTTATATGAGTGAAGTGGCGATTGAAGGTAAGAAAGGCTTTTACGCTTCCTTCCAGTATGTCACGTTAATTGGCGGTCAACTGCTGGCGGTATTAGTCGTCGTAGCGCTTCAGCAGGTGCTCAGCGATGAAGATCTCCATGCCTGGGGATGGCGTATTCCTTTTGCTCTTGGGGCGGTACTGGCTATCGTGGCGCTATGGCTGCGTCGTCAGCTGGATGAAACCTCAAAGCAGGAGACTCGAGCGCTGAAAGAGGCGGGGTCGTTTAAAGGGTTGTGGCGCAATCGTCGGGCCTTCGTGATGGTATTAGGCTTTACCGCCGCCGGATCGCTGACCTTCTACACCTTTACTACCTATATGCAAAAGTATCTGGTCAACACGGCGGGCATGACGGCCGGCACCGCCAGCGTGATCATGACTGCGGCGTTGTTCGTTTATATGCTGGTTCAGCCGCTGTTCGGTGCTTTTTCCGATAAAGTCGGTCGCCGAACGTCCATGCTTTGCTTTGGCGTGCTGGCGACGTTATTTACCGTGCCTATTCTCAGCGCCCTGCAGAAGGTAAGCTCGCCTTACGCTGCCTTTGGGCTGGTAATTTGTGCCTTGCTGATCGTCAGTTTCTATACCTCGATCAGCGGTATCCTGAAAGCTGAGATGTTCCCGGCTCAGGTTCGCGCGCTTGGGGTCGGACTGTCCTATGCCGTCGCGAATGCCCTGTTCGGCGGCTCGGCGGAGTACGTCGCTCTGTCGCTCAAGTCGGCGGGGATTGAACACGCGTTTTACTGGTATGTGACGGTGATGGCGGCCATTGCCTTCCTGGTTTCCTTGATGTTGCATCGCAAGGGGAAAGGGCTACGCCTGTAGCGTTTACTGGTGTGCCAACTGCCATACAGCGTAGCCGGTGGTCGCGCCGGCTACGTCCCAGGCAAAATCTTTCCAGCTCCAGCCGCTCCCTGCCGGGCGGCTGTCCCAAAGTTCTTTTGAAGCGCCAAGGCTGATGGAAAACATCAAGCCGATAGCGGCGCTGCGGTCCCGGCTGTAACCCTGATGTTGCGCATATTCATTGCCAGCGGCAGACAGCATCGCCGAGGCAAGAAAATGCTGGGCTTTGTCCTGACCGGACCATGCATCATTCGCCATGTGGCTGCAGCCCGTTAACAGCAGCGAAGCAATCACTATTATCGTACGCATAATGCTTCCAGAAAAAAGCCCCGTCGACGCGGGGCTGATAGTCAGAGAATACGGCTGATCAGCCGGTCAATGCGGATCCGTCGCAGACGGCGGATCAGTTTCCGCACTTTAACCGGATAGTCGGCAATACTTTGCAGATCCCGATAATGTTTCACCACCGTGGTGTGGGTGCGGATGAGCTTCAGCTCTTTCTCCCGCATGGCTCCCAGCTGCTGCTTTGGATCATGGATAAGAATGGCGTTTTCCAGATCGAGTCGCCAGGCGCGCGGGTTCAGGTTGTTGCCGGTAAGCAGCATCCACTCATCGTCAACCCACATGCCTTTCAGGTGATAGCTGTTATCGTCATCCTTCCACAGGCGGACGATCAGCTGATCGGTATTCACATAATACTGCAGCCGGCTGAGGAAACGCCGCAGGTTGATTTCATAAAGATAAGGAAGCGCACCGATGATTTTAAACGGTTGATCTTCTGGTATGTAGAAATCGTTAGCGGTTTTATCGCCGACAATAATCTCCACCTGTTTACCGTCGCGCAGCAGCTGAATGATATTTCTGACCAGCACGGCAGGGAGGTTGAAGTAGGGGGTGCAGATCGTCAGCTTGTGCTCGGCACAGGGCATCAGGTGAAAAATGGTTTTGTTCAGCAGACTGGATTTACCCAGACCTACCAGCGGAGTGACGGAGAGTTCTTCGTCACCGGCAGTACCGACAAAATGGTAGCTGCGGTCGCGGAGCTCCTGACGGTACTGGCGAATGTCGTTTTTGATTTCCGGACTTTTTGGCCGATCCGGTCTGTCGAGACGATTAACGCCGCGTCCCTGGACCAGATTATTGTCGACCCAGTCGAACATGACGTCCGCCATCTTGCCGTTACGGATGCACTGATAGCGATCATAGCGGTACTTATCATGCTGATGCAGATAAACATCGTTCAGGCTGGCGCCGCTGTAGAGGACGCAGTCATCGATAATAAAGCCTTTGAAATGGAGAACGCCAAGCGCCTCCCGGGTGTTAATCGGCACGCCGTAAACGGGAATATCGATGCCCGGATTTTCATTGGCCATTCGACAATACCAGTCGGCATTGGTGTTGGAGGCAGCGGCGCCGATACGGCCACGTTGAGCGCGGTGCCAGTCCACAAGGACGCGAACATCGAGTTCCGGACGCTGGCGTTTGGCGTCATAAAGGGCCTGCAAAATTCCTTTTCCGCCATCATCTTGCTCAAGGTAGAGCGCAATAATGCATATACGCTGAGTGGCGTTGGCAATCCGGGTCAGTAACGCTTCCCTGAATTCTGCAGGGGCGTAAAAGAACTCTACATCATCAACTGACTGAGAAAGCTTAGGGAGTTGGGCAAGGTGTTGTTGATGTTTATTACGCTTAAATTTTGACAACATCACAGTGCGTTTCTTCTCTGTTTATTGAAGGGTCTTCTGTACCATGCAGACGACGTAAGCGGGCAATAATACCATCACTACCCGCTAAAGTGGTCAACAATTGCGGTCAGCGTCGCGCGATTGTCCCTGGGTCAGGGGAAGCGACAGACTGACAATCCCCTCTTCCAGCTGAATATCGACGGTGAATCCCAGCTTTCTGGCGAGGCCGATCATGCCTCTATTATTCGGCATTGTAATCCCATTCAGCCGCTGCAGCCCGTGGCTTTGCGTATAGGCGATCAGCTTTTCCAGCAGTCTTCGTCCCAGCCCTAACCCTTTTAAATCTGAGCGGACCAGAACGGCAAACTCGGCATCAATATTGTCAGGATCGGAGATAGCGCGCGTCACACCAAGGATTTCGCTCTGTTCTGCGGTTGTCCTGACGGCGACGAACGCCATTTCACGATCGTAGTCGATCTGCGTCATATTGGCTAAGTCATCGTGGGTAAATTCATTGATCTCGCTAAAATAACGATAATAGAGATCTTCTTTGGTGACCTGGGCGATAAACGCGAGCAGCTGAGGTTCATCTTCGGGGAGGATCGGTCGGAACAGGCAGCGATCGCCATTTTTCATCACCACCCACTCCTCCAGTTGGTGCGGATAGGGACGAATGGCGAGGCGGCTATCACTGTCGCCGTTAAAGGGGGCGAGACCGAGGGTCACATCCAGTGCCGTAAACTCGTTGCCGGCGGCGAGCAGGGGATGAATGTCCAGGCGCTGGATCTCCGGACAATCGACGATCAGGTTCGACACCTGAACCAGCAACTGGCTCAGGCCAACGATATCCAGCGGGCGCAGTGCACTACGGCCGCGGATCTTTTTATTTTTGATCGCCTGGATAACCAGATAACGCGCCAGGTTCATATTCAGCGGCGGCAGTGCCACCGCGGCCTGATCTTCGGCCCGCCACTCCACGCCGCCTTCGCCAAGCATAATCAAAGGACCAAAAAGAGGATCGTGTTCAACCACTACTCTCAGTTCCTGAGCGCCGGCACGATTAGCCATACTCTGTACCAGCAGACCATGAATGCGCGCCTGGGGCCAGGCGAGCCTGACGCGATCGATCATCGCATCCGCTGCCTGCTGGACCTCTGCGGCGGTACGCAGATACAACATGACCCCCTGAACTTCCGATTTGTGCGGGATATCCGGGGAACGCAGCTTCAGCGCAACCGGATAGCCTATTTGCTCTGCGATATGTACCGCTTCCGCGCTGTCTGCGGCGATCCAGGTCGGCAAAGTATGGATGCCATAGGCACGTAGCACCGGGCTGACCTCGTGGGTATCCAGCGTGGTGGTGCCATCATCTATCGCCTGCTGCAGTAGGGCATGCGCCTCGCTGGTATTGGCGGTTAATGAGTCCGGTAGCACCGGCGTCTCACGCAGTTGCTTCTGGTTGCGTCGATACTCGACCATGTGCATAAAAGCGGTGATCGTCCCCTCCGGTGTGCGGTAGGTGGGGAGTCCGGCATCACTGAACAAGCGCCGCGCTTCCTGTGAGGAGAATTCGCCGCACCAGTTGGTCAGCACAGTGACATATTTACCACGCGGATGATGCTTAAGAGCATCTATCAGCGCCAGGGCGCTCTCGGTGCCAGGTGCGGCGGCGCTGGGCGAGTGGATCACCAGCAGCGCGTCATAGTCCTGGCTATTAAGCAGAATATTCAACGCCTGCTGATAATGTTGGCTGCTGGCGTCATCGCGCAGATCCAGTGGGTTAGCGATCCCGACGCCCCCCGGCAGTGCCTGGCGTAAGGCGTCGCACGTCTCCTCGCTGAGGACCGCCAGCTTGCCATTACGCAACCAGAGCTCATCCAGGGCCAGCGCTGCCGGCGCCGCACCGTTGCTGACGATCATTAATTTTTCACCGCGCAGTGGGCGCATGTGGCTGAGCGTTTCCACCGCAGAGAAAAGCTCATGGGTATCCTGCACCCGCAGCAGGCCTGCACGCTGAATGGCCGCATCCCATGCCGGATCCATCCCTGAGTTAACCTGCAACAGCTTTTGCGCCGCGGGGCTGCGGCCGCTTTTAATCACCAGGATTGGCTTGTTACGCGAGGCGCTGCGTGCGGCGGAGACAAACCGACGGGCGTCGCTGAGATGTTCGAGGTACAGCAAAATGGCGCTGGTCTTGCTGTCGCGGGCCAGAAAGTCCAGCAGGTCATCGACATCAATATCCAGGCTATCGCCCAGCGCGATGAAGTAGGAGAACCCCATCTCACGCTGCTGTGCCCAGTCAAGAATGGTATTGGAGACGGCGGCAGACTGCGAAATAAAGGCCAGTTTACCGCGATGGATCGGCACCGGTGAAAAGCTGGCGTTCAGCCCTTGCCATGGGGCCAGTAATCCGAGACTGTTGGGGCCGAGCAGGCGCATCTGAAAGCGCGTGGCACATTCCAGCAGCGCCGGATACTGGTCCGGCTGCGAAGAGAGGATGATGCAGGTCTTGCAGCCTTTTTGCCCTAAGGCTTCGAGCAATTCGAGATTACGCCGGGCGTTAGTACAGAGCACCGCCAGATCCGGCGTAAACGGCAGGCTGTCGATGGTAGGCCATGCCAGTACCCCAAGCACCGCCTTCCAGGCGGGGGTCACCGGCAATACCGGACCATTGAAACCGCCGGCTAACAGGTTGCGCATCATGAGATAGCCAGCGCGCTGTGGCTTCATTGACGCGCCAATGACGGCGATGGACTTTGGTCGCAGCAGCGCTTCCAGGCCTCGTTGGCTCATACCGGTCTCCTTTCATCCCAGTGACCGAATGATTTTAAACGTTTTCTACCTGGTCCGCTGTGATGCTGCCCTTATGCTGGGTTTTTCCCGCCAGATAGCGGGTCCGGAAACGAGTGAAGTGTTCGCCAAGCGCTGAGGCGGCCGGGGCATCACCCGCCAGGTCCAGCAGGGCGATCGCCACTTCCGCGGTACAGTATTGTCCGTCGGCGTGTGCTTCACGTAGATAGTAGGCTGAGATGCGGGACAAATCGACGGAGATGATCGGCAGCGCGTCAAGATAAGGACTCTTGCGGAACATTTTACGCGCTTCGGTCCAGGTGCCGTCGAGCATGATAAATAGCGGCGGTTTGCCGGAGGGCGGCGCGCTCAGGACCTGGCGCTCCGGCCCGGCGTAGGAGGCAGGGAACACCACCATTGGCTGATAATCAGGATGGGCGACCAGATCGAGCAGCCCCTGTGGCGGCTCGGTTCTCGACCACTGATAAGCCTCAGTATCTGGCAGAATATCGGCAATGAGTCGGCCGGTGTTGCTGGGCTTCATCGGCTCTGTATCAAACATCACCAGACAGAAGCGGCTGGTGGCCTGCGCTGGCACTAACGTCGCGCACAAACACTGTTTAAGCGGCAGCAGGCAGCGTTGGCAGCGGCGGATACGGTTACCACGAGCAAGGAAAGGTCGGGTCGCCCGCGCGAGACGTTCGGCGCGCAGGCGAAGAACAGCGTTATCAATCATGAGAGTCGCTAGTGAAAAACGCTATTGTCGCAGAGGCGAAAACGGGGCACAAGCCGTGCCCCGGAAGGATTACTGTTGGCCGGCTTCGTTCAGCCAGCTATCGAATGGCGCTTTTGGCACTGCGCCATTAAGCATGTCTATTACTTCGCCATTTTTGAATATCATAATGGTCGGGATACTGCGGATACGAAACCGGGCGCTGAGCTCACGTTCTGCTTCGGTGTTTACTTTTACAAAACGCATCTTCCCACTACGCTCTTCCGCGACATCTTCAAAGATCGGCGCGAAGCTACGGCAGGGGCCGCACCATGGCGCCCAGAAATCGACAACGACCGGCAGATCGTCCTTTAAGAGTTTATCCAGCGTTGCCCCGGTCGCGTTGATGACGTCGCCGTCAAAAAGATCGTGACCGCAGCGTCCGCACTTTGCGCCATCCGCGCTACGATCGTCCGGAAGGCGGTTCAGAGCCTGACAACTGGCACAAACGGTATTCATAACTAACCTCTGGTTATGGGTTGCAACGTGGCACGTGGCCGATATGTTTCTGTGATGTTACACATTATCGATTAAGTGTTATTGAAGGACAATGCGTTTTGTTCGATGAGTGCAATAGAGGCCGGCTTTTAAACGAAATCATGGCGAAGCGATGACACATCGGG
Source organism: Klebsiella sp. 10982 (assembly GCF_048589245.1). NCBI lineage: Bacteria > Pseudomonadati > Pseudomonadota > Gammaproteobacteria > Enterobacterales > Enterobacteriaceae > Klebsiella > Klebsiella sp. 10982. The sequence continues at coordinate 77,260 of NZ_JBMAXV010000025.1, read as the reverse complement.
TAATCTGCGCGCTTCGCGCAGCGCAGGTGGAGAAAATTGATGAGCGACGAACTGAAAAATAAAAGCGGCAAGGTCAAAGTGATGTATGTCCGCAGTGATGATGATTCTGATAAACGCACCCATAACCCACGTACCGGGAAAGGGGGAGGTCGTCCAGGAAAATCTCGTGTTGACGGCCGCAGCCGCCCTGCGCGCGATGAACGAAACAGCCGCGGTGACGATCGTAAACGCGATGACCGCAAGCGTGACGACCGCAAGCGCGATGATTTCCATCGCGACGATGCGTCCCCGTGGCGTACTGTTTCCCGCGCCCCTGGCGATGAGACCCCGGTAAAAGAAGATCACGGCGGGATCAGCGGGAAGAGCTTTATTGATCCGGAAGTGCTGCGTCGTCAGCGTGCGGAAGAAACCCGCGTGTATGGCGAAAACGCCTGTCAGGCGCTGTTCCAGAGTCGTCCGGAAGCTATCGTTCGCGCCTGGTTTATCCAGAGTGTGACGCCGCGCTTTAAAGAGGCGCTGCGCTGGATGGCGGCTAACCGTAAAGCCTATCATGTCGTGGACGAAGCTGAGCTGGCAAAAGCCTCCGGCACCGAGCACCACGGCGGGGTCTGCTTCCTGATCAAAAAACGCCACGGCACCTCTGTTGCCCAATGGGTCGCGAAGGCCGCGGAAGAAGATTGCGTTCTGGCGCTGGAAGATGTTGGCAACCCGCACAACCTCGGCGCGATCATGCGTAGCTGCGCGCACTTTGGCGTGAAAGGCGTTGTGGTCCAGGATGCCGGCGTGCTGGAGTCCGGGGCGGCGATCCGTACGGCGGAGGGCGGTGCGGAGCATGTTGAACCGATCACCGGCGACAGCTTTATTGATACGCTGGATCAGTTCCGCAACGCGGGCTACGCGATTGTCTCAACGTCCAGCCATAATGGCATCCCGCTGTTCAAAGCCGAGCTGCCGAAGAAAATGGTGCTGGTGTTAGGCCAGGAGCGTGATGGTCTGTCCGATGCGGCGATTTCCAGCGCCGATCTCAGCGTTGCCATCGACGGTACCGGCAATGTTGAAAGCCTGAACGTCTCTGTGGCGACCGGCGTCCTGCTGGCGGAATGGTGGCGTCAGAACAAGGCGTAATTCGTCTGCCTGAATGCGAAAAAGCCAGCTAATGCTGGCTTTTTTATGCCTGTCGATCACTCGCTTTCGGCGGGCAGCACTGGCATCCAGTCGATCGGCGCTTCGCCGCGGTCAACCAGCCACTGGTTGGTCTGTACGAAATGGTTGCTGCCAAAGAAGCCGCGATGTGCAGAGAGCGGCGAAGGGTGTGGCGCCTTCAGCACGCAGTGGCGCTGACGATCGATAATCGCGCCTTTCTTCTGCGCATGAGAACCCCACAGCAGAAAGACCACCCCCTCGCAATGCTCATTGATTAACGCGATAACTTTATCGGTAAAGGTCTCCCAACCAAGGCTGGCGTGCGAGTGCGCCTGTCCGGCGCGGACGGTCAGGACCGTATTCAGCAGCAGCACGCCCTGTCGCGCCCAGCTTTCCAGGTAACCGTGGGTGGGGCGGGTAAAGCCGGGGATCGTGGCCTCCAGCTCTTTGTACATATTCAGCAGCGACGGCGGGATCGCGACGCCCGGGCGAACCGAGAACGCCAGACCGTGAGCCTGACCCGGGCCGTGATAGGGGTCCTGGCCGAGAATGACGACTTTGACATCGCTCAGTTCGGTAAAGCGAAACGCATTGAAGACGTCTTTTTGCGGTGGATAGATAGTGATCCCGGACTGACGCTCTTCGGCGACGGTCTTCAGAGTATTGAGAAAATAGGGTTGTTGCTTTTCATCCGCCAGCACGTCATGCCAGGTTAAAGGGGTGGTCATCTTGCTCTCCTGCAAAGGGTCATCGCTATAGCTTAACGACTTCTTTCTGCAGAACAAAATCGCTACCGTTATCTCGTTGCTTTTATGCAAATAAAATTGAAAATTTACAAAAATATTTTTAACCCCACCTGGCGTAACTTGATGTAAAACAATAAAATCCTCGCATACCCACTTTTAGTGAGTGGTTTTTATTGATTTGAATCAATGAATGCCAAGGGTACGGCTGATATATATACAGTCATACAACAATGGTTTTACCAATTGGCCGCGAAGAGGCCAAAATCGAATAAACACTGCCTGGGAGGCATCAAATGATTACTGGTATCCAAATTACTAAAGCGGCAAACGACGACCTGCTGAACTCTTTCTGGCTGCTGGATAGCGAAAAAGGCGAAGCACGTTGCCTGTGCGCCAAAGGTGGTTTTGCGGAAGATGACGTGGTTGCGGTGAGCAAACTGGGCGAAATCGAATACCGTGAAATCCCGGTAGACGTGAAACCGGAAGTTCGCGTGGAAGGCGGTCAGCACCTGAACGTTAACGTGCTGCGTCGCGAAACCCTGCTGGACGCGGTTGAGCATCCGGAAAAGTATCCGCAGCTCACCATTCGTGTTTCCGGCTACGCGGTACGTTTCAACTCCCTGACTCCGGAACAGCAGCGCGACGTTATCGCTCGTACCTTTACCGAAAGCCTGTAAGGCTGACGCAAGATGTGAAAACGCCGGGATATCCCGGCGTTTTTTTTACTCTTCGTTGGACGCTGATGGCGTTTCGGCTGCACTTGGCTTGCGGCGCTTACCGATATTCTTGGTATCGCGGTGGCGCTTCTTCACCCGAGGTTTCTCTTTTTCATCTTTTTTCTTCTGAGCGCGCTTCGCCAGCACTTTCTTCGACGGCTTACCGGTCAGTTTCTCGCTTGGCGCACGGGTCGTTGGGCGCAGTTCATCGATCACCCTGGCCTTCAGCGGCTCTTCAATATAACGCCCAATCTTACCCAGCAGCAGATGATCATGCGCTTCCACCAGAGAAATGGCGGTTCCTTTTTTACCGGCGCGGCCGGTACGACCGATACGGTGCAGGTAGGTATCCGCGGTACGCGGCATATCGAAGTTAAAGACGTGGCTGACGTCCGGAATATCGATACCGCGGGCAGCGACGTCGGTGGCAATCAGCACGTTCACGCGACCGTCGGTCAGGCGCTTGATGGCTTCGTTACGTTTGGCCTGCACCATCTCGCCTTCCAGCCAGCAGGTGTTAATCCCGGCCTCACGCAGCCAGTTGGCCAGCTCATGCACGCGCTCGCGCTTACGCACAAAGACGATAGCGCGGGTGGCTTCGGGCTGTTGCAGCAGATTCACCAGCAGTTTGGTTTTATGTTCGATATCGTCGGCGCGGTAGTACCACTGGTGGATTTTCTTACGCTCACGGGTCGACGGATTGGCGGAAACTTCCACCGGCTCCTCCAGCAGACGCTCAGCGAAGTCTTTAATCGCATCGCCTTCCAGTGTCGCGGAGAACAGCATCGTCTGCTTACGCCAGCGAGTTTCACCGGCGATGGTTTCGATATCCTGAGCAAAGCCCATGTCCAGCATGCGGTCGGCTTCATCGAGGATCAGGGTTTCGACGGCGCGGCAGTCAAAGTTCTCTTCTTTAATATATTGCAGCAGGCGACCGGTGGTCGCGACCACGATATCCTGGTTTTCGCTGAACACTTCCGCGTGGTTCATGTACGCGACACCGCCGGTAATGGTGGCGATATCCAGATGGGTATGCTTCGCCAGCTCGCGGGCGTGGTCAGCCACCTGCATCGCCAGCTCACGGGTTGGCGTCAGGATAAGAATTCGCGGCGGGCCGGATTTCTTACGCGGGAAATCGAGCAGGTGCTGCAACGCTGGCAGCAGATACGCCGCCGTTTTACCGGTGCCGGTCGGCGCTGAACCGAGAATGTCACGGCCATCGAGCGCAGGCGGAATAGCGGCGGCCTGAATGGCTGTCGGGCGAGTGAAACCTTTATCCTGGAGGGCTTCCAGCAGGTTTTCGTCGAGTTCAAGTTCGGAAAAAGTCGTTACAGTCATGTTCTACCTCTGAGTGGGCCGCCGATTATAGACGTTACTGACGTAATGTTCATCTGTTTGTAAGGCTATCTGTTCTCCGGTATTGTGCATAGCCTTACGTTCAGGAGTTTTTGTCGGCAAGGTTATTGAGGATGTCTCAGTCGAAGTTTGCGCTGCCGCGCAATGGTTTTACCTTCAAACAGTTCTTCGTCGCCCATGACCGTTGTGCCATGAAGGTGGGCACCGACGGTATTTTACTCGGCGCCTGGGCGCCGATTGCCGGCGTGAAGCATGTGCTGGATATTGGCGCGGGCTGCGGTCTGTTGGCGCTCATGGTGGCGCAGCGTACCGCTCACGATGTGCGTGTCGATGCGGTTGAGCTGGACGAAGAGGCCGCTGCTCAGGCACAGGAAAATGTCCTCGCGTCACCCTGGTCCGCACGAATTGACGTCAGCCAGGCCGATATTCATCAGTGGCAGCCGTCGCAGACCCGACGCTATGAACTGATAATCAGTAACCCGCCCTTTTTTGCCGAAGGGGTGCCTTGCGCAACCTCGCAGCGGGAGCAGGCGCGGTATACCACGACGCTCGATCACGCCTCCCTGCTGACCTGTGCCGCAGAGTTGATCACGGAAGAAGGATTTTTTTGCGTCGTCCTGCCGGTGGATATCGGGAATGCGTTTATCGAGCGGGCAACCGCGATGGGCTGGCATCTGCGACTGCGCACTGACGTGGCGGAGACCGAGCTGCGGCCGCCGCATCGGGTACTTCTCGCTTTCTCGCCAACGGCGGGGGAGTGTTTCAGCGACCGGCTGGTGATCCGCGGGCCAGAGCAGCAGTATTCTGAAGGATTTACTGCTCTGACCGAGGATTTTTATCTCTTTATGTGAGCCAGGGGCGACAATATTGAGGGGCCGCTGTTCGGCAGCGGCTGTGGATAGTCGAGGGTATAGTGCAGACCGCGACTCTCTTTACGCAACATCGCACAGCGTACGATAAGCTCCGCTACCTGCACCAGATTGCGCAGCTCCAGCAGATTATTCGAGACGCGGAAGCGGGCGTAATACTCATCCAGCTCCTGCTGTAGCATGGTAATGCGCCGCAGGGCGCGCTCCAGTCGGCGCGTCGTGCGCACAATCCCGACATAATCCCACATCAGCAGCCGCAGTTCGTGCCAGTTGTGCTGGATAACCACCAGTTCATCCGGGATCTCCACCTGACTTTCATCCCATGCCGGCAGAGTGGCGACCTTCTGAGCCAGCGGCAGGCGCCGGGCGATATCCTCCGCAGCGGACCAGCCATAGACCAGGCACTCCAGCAGCGAGTTTGACGCCATTCGGTTCGCACCGTGTAGCCCGGTATAGCTGACTTCACCGATGGCGTATAAACCATCGACGTCAGTACGGCCATTATCATCCACCATCACACCGCCGCAGGTGTAATGCGCGGCGGGAACGATCGGCACCGGCTCTTTTGTCAAATCGATGCCCAGGCCGAGCAGCTTTTCGTAAATCATCGGGAAGTGCTGGCGAACAAACGCCTCGGGCTTGTGACTGATATCAAGGTACATGCAGTCGACGCCGAGGCGCTTCATTTCATGATCGATAGCACGGGCAACAATATCGCGCGGAGCCAGTTCACCGCGTTCGTCAAAGTCCGGCATAAAGCGGGTGCCGTCCGGTCGCTTAAGATGAGCGCCTTCGCCGCGCAGTGCTTCAGTAAGCAGGAAATTGCGTGCCTGTGGATGATACAACGCGGTGGGGTGGAACTGGTTGAACTCCAGATTCGCCACCCGGCATCCCGCTCGCCAGGCCATCGCAATACCGTCTCCGGAAGAGACGTCGGGGTTGGTGGTGTATTGATAAACCTTGGCGGCGCCGCCGGTCGCGAGCACTACCGCCTTCGCGCTGCAGGTTTCTACGCGCTCTTTATTGCGGTTCCAGATCCAGGCCCCAACTACCCGGCGCGTACCTGGCAGGCCAATTTTATCCGAGACGATCAAATCAACCGCATTGCTGCGCTCAATGATGCGGATATTAGGATGAGCAAGGGCTTTATCGACCAGTGTCGTTTCCACCGCTTTGCCGGTAGCGTCAGCGGCGTGAAGAATGCGCCGGTGGCTGTGTCCCCCCTCGCGGGTGAGGTGGTAGCTCTCTTCGCCATTCGCCTGAACCTGGGTGTCGAATAGCACCCCCTGATCGATAAGCCACTGTACGCAAGGCCTGGCGTTGCTGGCAACGAAGGTGACCGCATGGCGATCGCAGAGTCCTGCGCCAGCGATGAGGGTGTCTTCGACATGAGATTCGATACTGTCCGTCTCATCAAAGACGGCGGCAATTCCGCCCTGCGCATAAAAGGTCGAACCTTCGCTAATCGGCCCTTTACTAAGTACCGTCACCGAACTGTGCTCTGCCAGGCGCAGGGCAAGGGAAAGACCGGCAGCGCCGCTGCCAATAATCAACACGTCACAAGAGAAATCAGGTGTGGTATTCATCGTCTTTGTTTAATTTACTAAACACATTTCGCTCACAATAGCACCAGCCTGCGAGGAATCGTACAATTTTTTTGCCTGGCGTTGTGACGGCTAAACAGAAAGGGACGGGAAAGGTGGCGTTGAGGGCGTAAAAAACGAAGCGGGGCCGCTTGTTTCTATAGGATTTTATAGTGAAATAAACGCCGTGTTACGATACCCTTCAAACGGGCCTGCGCTTTTTCTTATTGACTAACCTATCGTTTAGCAACCTGGGCATATAATGATTGATAACGATCTGCCGCCGTTGCCAGACAAAAAACAAAAGCGTAACGGAACTTTATTGTTTTCATGCACTCCAACAGTCAGCTTGCTCATAATGCAGATTTTGGGTGGTGTTTTGAAGACGCATGGGAATTGGGTTTGGGGAGACATTACCTCGGATGAGCGAGCAGTTAACGGATCAGGTCCTTGTTGAACGGGTCCAGAAAGGAGATCAGAAAGCGTTTAATTTGCTGGTGGTGCGCTATCAGCATAAGGTCGCGAGCCTGGTTTCCCGCTATGTACCGCCGGGCGATATCGCTGACGTTGTTCAGGAATCGTTCGTTAAGGCATGGCGTGCGCTGGACTCTTTCCGGGGAGATAGCGCTTTTTACACCTGGTTATACCGTATCGCCGTCAACACGGCGAAGAATTATCTGGTTGCTCAGGGACGCCGTCCGCCGTCCAGCGATGTTGACGCCAACGAGGCGGAAAACTTCGAAAGCGGTGGGGCGTTGAAAGAAATTTCGAACCCTGAGAACTTAATGTTGTCAGAAGAACTGAGACAAATAGTTTTTCGTACCATTGAATCGCTCCCGGAAGATTTACGCATGGCAATTACGTTACGGGAGCTGGATGGCCTGAGCTATGAAGAGATAGCCGCTATCATGGATTGTCCGGTTGGGACGGTGCGTTCGCGTATCTTCCGGGCGCGAGAAGCTATTGATAATAAAGTTCAACCGCTTATCAGGCGTTGACGATAGCGGAATACTGGAAAAGGGTATCAGGCATGCAGAAAGAAAAACTTTCGGCTTTAATGGATGGTGAAACGCTGGATAACGAACTGCTCAACGAGCTGAGTCGTTCTTCTGAGATGCAAAAAACCTGGGAGAGTTACCACCTTATTCGCGATACGCTGCGTGGCGATACCGCAGAGGTGCTGCAGTTTGATATCTCCGCCCGGGTGATGGCCGCCATTGAAAATGAGCCCGTTCGTCAGACGGCGCCGCTTATTCCTGAATCTCAGCCCGCACCAAACCAGTGGCGGCAAATGCCGTTCTGGAACAAGGTGCGTCCGTGGGCCAGTTCACTGACTCAGATGGGCGTAGCCGCCTGCGTATCGCTTGCGGTAATCGTCGGCGTCCAGCACTATAATGGACAGTCTGATGCGACCCAGCAGCCAGAGGCGCCGGTGTTTAATACGCTGCCGATGATGGGTAAAGCGAGCCCGGTTAGCCTTGGCGTACCGGCTGACGCATCAGCAGGTAGCGGCCAGCAGGCGCAGGTGCAGGAGCAGCGCCGCCGGATTAACGCCATGTTGCAGGATTATGAACTGCAGCGTCGCCTGCACGCTGAGCAGCTGCAGTTTGGCCAGGCCCAGACTCAGCAGGCTGCAGTCCAGGTGCCGGGCTATCAAACTTTAGGAACGCAATCGCAGTAATGAAGCAACTTTGGTGTGCTATGTCACTCATGGCAGGCAGCCTGTTGTTCTCTGTCAACGCCTCGGCTGATACATCGTCCGGGGCGTTGTTGCAGCAGATGAACCTGGCCAGCCAGTCACTCAATTATGAGCTGTCTTTCGTCAGCATCAGCAAACAAGGCGTTGAGTCGCTGCGTTATCGTCATGCGCGGCTGAACAACCAGCCGCTGGCGCAGCTGCTGCAGCTGGACGGTCCGCGCCGGGAAGTGGTTCTGCGCGGTACAGAAATCAGCTATTTTGAACCCGGTCTCGATCCATTCACGCTGAACGGCGACTATATCGTCGATTCGCTGCCGTCATTGGTTTACAGCGATTTCAAACGTCTTTCCGCAGCGTATGATTTTATTTCTGTGGGCCGTACCCGTATTGCTGATCGCCTGTGCGACGTCATTCGCGTCGTGGCCCGCGACGGCACGCGCTATAGCTTTATCGCCTGGCTGGACGCTGAAACTAAGCTGCCGCTGCGCGTCGATTTGCTCGACCGCGATGGCGAAACGCTGGAGCAGTTCCGGGTGGTCTCCTTCAACGTTGGCGATAATGTAAGCGCCAGCATGGAGACGCTGGCAAAAGCGAATCTGCCGCCGCAGCTGTCGGTGCCTGAAGGAGGCGACAAAGCCAACTTCAACTGGGCGCCGACGTGGCTTCCGCAGGGCATGACGGAGGTTTCCAGTAGCCAGCGCCGTCTTCCCACCTTTGACGGTCCGGTAGAATCACGTCTCTATTCCGACGGTTTGTTCAGCTTCTCGATTAATATCAACCGCGCCACGGCGGCCAGCAGCGACCAGCTGTTGCGCACTGGCCGACGCACCGTCAGCACGACGGTACGCGATAACGCGGAAATCACTGTAGTAGGCGAACTGCCGCCGCAGACGGCGAAGCGTATCTCAGATAGCATTAAATTCAAGGCTGTACAATGATCAAAGAGTGGGCCACCGTGGTTTCCTGGCATAACGGCGTGGCGCAGGTGCACTGCGACGTTAAAGCCTCCTGTAGCAGCTGCGCCTCCCGCGCCGGCTGCGGCAGCCGGGTATTAAACAAGCTGGGGCCGCAGACCAGCCATACCATTAGCGTGCCCTGCGAACAGCCGTTGGCCGCGGGGCAAAAAGTGGAACTGGGGATCGCTGAAAGCAGCCTGCTGGGCTCAGCGCTGCTGGTCTACATGGCGCCGCTGGCGGGGCTGTTTGTGATGGCGTCGATTTTTCAGGTGCTGTTTGCCAGCGATATCGCCTCGCTGTGCGGCGCGCTGTTGGGCGGCGTCGGCGGTTTTCTGATAGCGCGTGGTCTGTCGCCGCAGCTGGCAGCGCGTCAGTCCTGGCAGCCGGTAATTTTGAGCGTCGCGCTGCCGCCGGATCTGCTGCGTGTTGATACGCCTTCCTCTGAAATGGGGCAGTGATTTCACTGTCCCTCATCTTTATTTACTCTTCCTGTTACAACGCCACAATTTCTGCCGTTATGCTGGATCTAACAGCATTTCCTGGTTTCACGGATGTAGTGTAGAATGCGGCGTTTTCGGATTAAAAAACGTCAGGCACAGTACAGCGGCCTCATGATACTCGTAAGGCATAATTAACTCTAAATATGAAGAATATACGTAACTTTTCGATCATCGCTCACATCGACCACGGTAAGTCGACGCTGTCTGACCGTATCATCCAGATTTGCGGTGGCCTTTCTGATCGCGAAATGGAAGCCCAGGTTCTGGACTCCATGGATCTTGAGCGCGAACGCGGGATCACCATCAAGGCGCAGAGCGTCACCCTGGACTATAAAGCCAGCGACGGTGAGACCTACCAGCTGAACTTTATCGACACCCCGGGTCACGTGGACTTCTCCTATGAAGTTTCCCGTTCTCTTGCCGCGTGCGAAGGCGCGCTGCTGGTGGTAGACGCCGGGCAGGGTGTAGAAGCCCAGACCCTGGCCAACTGCTACACCGCCATGGAGATGGACCTGGAAGTGGTTCCGGTACTTAACAAGATCGACCTGCCTGCGGCCGACCCGGAGCGCGTAGCGGACGAAATTGAAGATATCGTCGGGATTGACGCTCACGACGCGGTGCGCTGCTCGGCGAAAACCGGCGTTGGCGTGCCGGACGTGCTGGAACGCCTGGTACGCGATATTCCGCCGCCGGAAGGCGATCCGGACGCGCCGCTGCAGGCGCTGATTATCGACTCCTGGTTCGATAACTACCTCGGCGTGGTGTCGCTGGTGCGGATTAAAAACGGCACCATGCGCAAGGGCGACAAAATTAAGGTGATGAGCACCGGTCAGGTCTATAACGCCGACCGTTTGGGCATCTTCACCCCGAAACAGGTTGACCGTACCGAGCTGAAATGCGGCGAGGTGGGCTGGCTGGTTTGCGCGATCAAAGACATCCTCGGCGCGCCGGTGGGCGATACCCTGACCGCCGCCCGCAACCCGGCAGACAAAGCGCTGCCTGGCTTTAAGAAGGTGAAACCGCAGGTTTATGCCGGCCTGTTCCCGGTGAGCTCCGATGATTATGAAGCCTTCCGCGACGCGCTGGGCAAACTGAGCCTCAACGATGCCTCTCTGTTCTACGAGCCGGAAAGCTCTACCGCGCTGGGCTTCGGCTTCCGCTGCGGCTTCCTTGGCCTGCTGCACATGGAGATCATTCAGGAACGTCTGGAGCGTGAATACGATCTCGACCTGATCACCACCGCGCCAACGGTAGTCTACGAAGTGGAGACCACCTCCAAAGAAGTTATCTACGTCGACAGCCCGTCCAAGCTGCCGCCGCTGAATAATATTCAGGAGCTGCGCGAGCCAATCGCCGAGTGTCACATGCTGCTGCCGCAGGAGTTCCTCGGTAACGTGATCACCCTGTGTGTCGAGAAGCGTGGCGTGCAGACCAACATGGTTTACCACGGTAAACAAGTGGCGCTGACTTACGAAATCCCGATGGCGGAAGTGGTCCTCGACTTCTTCGACCGTCTGAAGTCTACCTCCCGCGGCTATGCGTCGCTGGACTACAACTTCAAACGCTTCCAGGCGTCGAACATGGTACGTGTCGACGTGCTGATCAACGGCGAGCGCGTCGATGCGCTGGCGCTGATCACCCACAACGATAACGCGCCGTATCGCGGCCGCGAGCTGGTGGAAAAGATGAAAGATTTGATTCCGCGTCAGCAGTTCGACATTGCGATTCAGGCGGCCATCGGCAACCACATCATCGCGCGCTCTACCGTGAAACAGCTGCGTAAAAACGTCCTGGCGAAATGCTACGGCGGCGACGTCAGTCGTAAGAAAAAGCTGCTGCAGAAGCAGAAAGAAGGTAAGAAGCGTATGAAGCAGGTCGGTAACGTTGAGCTGCCGCAGGAAGCGTTCCTCGCCATTCTGCACGTTGGTAAAGACGGCAAATAACCCTAAGGAGTTGGCATGGCGAACATGTTTGCCCTGATCCTGGTGATTGCGACCCTGGTGACGGGCGTTTTATGGTGCCTGGACAAGTTCATTTTTGCACCGAAACGTCGTGAGCGTCAGGCCGCTGCTCAGGCAGCGACCGGCGAGCAACTGGACAAGAAGACGCTGAAGAAAGTCGGCCCGAAACCGGGCTGGCTGGAAACCGGCGCATCGGTTTTCCCGGTGCTGGCGATCGTTCTGGTGGTGCGTTCATTTATTTATGAGCCGTTCCAGATCCCGTCAGGTTCGATGATGCCAACGCTGCTCATCGGCGATTTTATTCTGGTAGAGAAATTTGCCTACGGCATTAAAGATCCTATCTACCAGAAAACGCTGATCGAGACCGGCCATCCTAAGCGCGGCGATATCGTGGTCTTCAAATATCCGGAAGATCCGCGTCTCGACTACATCAAGCGCGCGGTGGGGTTACCGGGTGATAAGGTCACCTACGATCCGGTAGCCAAGCAGGTCACTATTCAGCCGGGATGCAGTTCCGGACAGGCCTGTGGCAACGCGCTGCCGGTGACCTATTCCAACGTGGAGCCGAGCGATTTCGTTCAGACCTTCTCCCGTAGCAACGGCGGGGAAGCGACCAGCGGTTTCTGGCAGCTGCCGAAAGGCGAAACCAAAGCCGACGGGATTCGTCTGACCGAGCGTCAGGAGACGCTGGGCGACGTCACGCACCGTATTTTGATGGTGCCGATTGCCCAGGATCAGGTCGGAATGTACTACCATCAGTCTGGTCTGCCGCTGGCCACCTGGATTGTGCCGCCCGGTCAGTACTTTATGATGGGCGACAACCGGGATAACAGCGCCGACAGCCGTTACTGGGGCTTTGTGCCGGAAGCCAACCTGGTCGGCAAAGCGACCGCAATCTGGATGAGTTTTGAAAAGCAGGAAGGCGAATGGCCGACCGGCGTGCGGTTATCGCGCATTGGTGGAATTCATTAATTTTCTCTGCTGAATTCACGTCGCTGCTATTATCGCAGCGGCGTGAATTATTTAGTATTTAAATCCATTCAAACTAACGACATCCCGTGTCGTTGCGTATAGAATATCCCCCCGAAGTTTTTGGTTGTCGCTCTGCCGGGTGACACTGCACACGAAAGCGTATTGGTCTGTTTCAACTTACTGTTTGAAGCGTATGCTCAGGTCGGTTTCGTGTGCTGCATCTTTGACGCATTCATTTATTGGTAACGCATGAACCCCATCGTAATTAATCGGCTTCAACGAAAGCTGGGCTACACTTTTCATCATCAGGAGCTGTTGCAACAGGCATTAACTCACCGCAGTGCCAGCAGCAAACATAATGAGCGCCTGGAATTTTTAGGTGACTCCATTTTAAGTTTCGTGATCGCGAATGCGCTGTATCATCGCTTTCCTCGCGTGGACGAAGGCGATATGAGCCGTATGCGCGCGACGCTGGTGCGTGGCAACACGCTGGCAGAGATCGCCCGCGAGTTTGAGCTGGGCGAATGTCTGCGCCTCGGGCCGGGTGAACTGAAAAGCGGCGGTTTCCGTCGCGAATCAATTCTCGCGGACACCGTTGAAGCGTTAATTGGCGGGGTTTTCCTCGACAGCGATATTCAGAACGTTGAACGCTTAATCCTCTCCTGGTACCAGACTCGTCTGGACGAAATCAGTCCGGGCGATAAGCAAAAGGATCCGAAGACGCGTCTGCAGGAGTATCTGCAGGGACGTCATCTGCCGTTGCCGTCCTACCTGGTGGTCCAGGTGCGCGGCGAAGCGCACGATCAGGAATTTACTATCCACTGCCAGGTCAGTGGCCTGAGTGAACCGGTGGTTGGCACAGGTTCCAGCCGTCGCAAGGCGGAGCAGGCTGCCGCCGAACAGGCGCTGAAAAAGCTGGAGCTGGAATGAGCGAAGAAAAAAGTTATTGTGGGTTTGTTGCCATCGTGGGTCGCCCAAACGTTGGCAAATCCACGCTGTTGAACAAGCTGCTTGGGCAGAAGATCTCGATCACCTCCCGTAAAGCGCAGACTACCCGTCACCGCATCGTCGGCATCCATACTGAAGGGCCGTATCAGGCGATTTACGTCGATACCCCGGGCCTGCATATGGAAGAGAAGCGTGCGATTAACCGCCTGATGAACAAAGCGGCCAGCAGCTCGATTGGCGATGTTGAACTGGTCATCTTCGTGGTGGAAGGCACTCGCTGGACGCAGGACGATGAAATGGTGCTGAACAAGCTGCGTGAAGCGAAAGCGCCGGTGATCCTCGCGGTCAACAAGGTGGATAACGTGCAGGAAAAAGCGGACCTGCTGCCGCACCTGCAGTTCCTCGCCAGCCAGATGAATTTCCTCGATATCGTGCCGATCTCGGCAGAAACCGGGACTAACGTCGACACCATCGCGGCGATCGTGCGTAAGCATCTGCCGGAAGCGATCCATCACTTCCCGGAAGATTATATTACCGATCGTTCTCAGCGCTTTATGGCCTCTGAAATCATCCGTGAAAAACTGATGCGTTTCCTCGGCGCAGAGTTGCCGTACTCCGTCACCGTGGAAATTGAACGTTTCGTGACCAATGAGCGCGGTGGCTACGATATCAACGGTCTGATCCTCGTCGAGCGCGAAGGGCAGAAGAAGATGGTGATTGGCAACAAAGGCGCCAAAATCAAAACCATCGGCATCGAAGCGCGTAAGGACATGCAGGAGATGTTTGAAGCGCCGGTGCACCTCGAGCTGTGGGTTAAAGTGAAATCCGGCTGGGCCGATGACGAGCGCGCGCTGCGCAGTCTCGGTTACGTTGACGACCTCTGAGTTAACGCAACGTGGATGGATGGCAGCGCGCCTTTGTCCTGCATAGCCGACCGTGGAGCGAAACCAGCCTGATGCTGGACGTCTTCACGGAAGAATCGGGTCGCGTGCGCCTGGTTGCCAAAGGCGCACGCTCCAAACGCTCTAATCTCAAGGGCGCTTTACAGCCCTTCACCCCCTTACTGGTTCGCTTCGGCGGCCGCGGCGAAGTCAAAACCCTGCGCAGCGCAGAAGCGGTCTCGCTGGCGCTACCGCTCAGCGGTATCACCCTCTACAGCGGTCTCTACGTTAACGAGCTTATCTCCCGCGTGCTGGAGCACGAAACACGCTTCTCCGAACTCTTTTTCGACTACCTGCACTGCATTCAGGCGCTCGCCGGGGCCAGCGGCTCGCCTGAACCCGCGCTGCGACGTTTTGAGCTGGCGCTGCTCGGGCACCTGGGCTATGGCGTGGATTTTCTCCACTGCGCGGGGAGCGGTGAGCCGGTGGACGACACCATGACCTACCGCTATCGCGAAGAAAAGGGCTTTATTGCCAGCCTGGTGATTGATAACAACACGTTTACCGGGCACCATTTGAAAGCGTTGGCGAGTCGTGAGTTTCCTGATGTTGATACGCTGCGCGCCGCAAAGCGCTTTACCCGTATCGCCCTGAAGCCCTATCTCGGCGGCAAACCACTCAAGAGCCGGGAATTGTTTCGCCAGTTTATGCCCGCGCGAAAGGCGCGAGCGGATAATACGAATAATGATTAACGAGGATTGTCATGGCTGAATTACTGTTAGGGGTCAATATTGACCATATCGCGACCTTACGTAACGCGCGCGGTACCGCTTATCCGGATCCGGTGCAGGCGGCTTTCATTGCTGAACAGGCCGGCGCCGACGGCATTACCGTGCATCTGCGCGAAGACCGTCGCCATATTACCGATCGCGATGTACGTATCCTGCGCCAGACCCTGCACACCCGCATGAATCTTGAAATGGCAGTCACCGAAGAGATGCTGGCGATCGCCTGCGAAACCAAACCGCACTTCTGTTGCCTGGTGCCGGAGAAGCGTCAGGAAGTCACTACCGAAGGCGGACTGGATGTAGCGGGGCAGCGCGATAAAATGCGCGACGCCTGTAAACGCCTGGCAGATGCCGGCATCCTGGTCTCTCTGTTTATTGATGCGGATGAAGCGCAGATCAAAGCGGCGGCGGACGTTGGCGCGCCCTATATCGAAATTCACACCGGCTGCTACGCCGATGCCAAAACTGACGCCGAGCAGGCGAAGGAGCTGGAACGTATTGCCAAAGCGGCCACCTATGCCGCCAGCCTTGGCCTGAAAGTGAATGCTGGCCATGGTCTGACCTACCACAACGTGAAAGCGATTGCTGCGCTGCCGGAAATGCATGAGCTGAATATCGGCCACGCGATTATCGGTCGGGCGGTGATGAGCGGCCTGAAAGAGGCAGTCGCGGAAATGAAACGTCTGATGCTGGAAGCGCGCGGCTAATGGCTATCCTCGGGCTGGGGACCGACATCGTCGAGATCGCCCGCATCGAAGCGGTGATCGCCCGTAGCGGCGATCGCCTTGCCCGCCGGGTGCTGAGCGACCATGAATGGAGCATCTGGGCGCAGCATCAGCAGCCGGTGCGTTTCCTGGCGAAACGCTTTGCGGTCAAGGAAGCGGCGGCGAAAGCGCTGGGAACCGGGATCCGTAACGGACTGGCCTTTAATCAGTTCGAGGTTTACAACGATGAGCTGGGCAAGCCGAAGCTGCGGTTATGGGGTGAGGCGCAACGGCTGGCGGATCGGCTGGGGGTGAGTCACATTCATGTCACGCTCGCCGACGAGCGACATTACGCCTGCGCCACGGTGATCGTCGAAAGTTAAGCAGGGCGGTTGTTAAATTTTATCCGCGTGGTGCAGCAGCACAAATTTATCCCACAGCTGTTCTTCACTCTCGATGTGTGCCGGATCTTTCAGGATCGTATTTGGGATCGGGCACACTTTCTGGCAGGTTGGCGTGTCGTAATGCCCCACGCACTCAGTGCAGCGGTCGCTGTTAATTTCATAAATGCTGTCACCCATCGAAATGGCCTCATTCGGGCATTCCGGTTCGCACATATCGCAATTGATGCATTTTTTGGTAATTAACAGCGCCATCAGGAAAGTCTCAGAAACAACACAAACAGGGCGGGCATTATACGCCCATTTGCTGCTCAGACCAGCTTTTTCACCAGCGCTTCGCTATGGCTCATACTGAACAATCCCGCTGCACTAAAGATGTACCGGGTACATTTATCAGCTTGATTGTTGTACCCGGTACACTTATGATGGTTTTATAATCATCATACGCAGGATGCGGTATGTACACTTTTATTGAGCTGCAGGGTTTCAGTAAACGGCGTCAGGCGCTTCTACCGGATGACGAGTTTCGCGTTTTTCAGGAGATGTTGATTGAGGATCCTGAGGCTGGCGATACCATTGCAGGGACTGGGGAATTTCGAAAAATTCGCTGGAGCCGACCGGGGATGGGCAAGCGTGGCGGGGTGAGAATTATTTATTACAATGTGACGCGTAAAGGGCGAATTTATCTGGCATTGGTCTATCCCAAAAATGAGCTGGATGATTTAACGGAAGAACAAAAGAAGATGCTGAAACAGTTATCCGATATGCTGGAATAACGCTGAGTTTCTATCACTCCACGGGACCACGGTGTCAGTGGTGTCCACGAGGGCGATGAGGTACAGATGAAAGACGAATTATTTGCCGATCTGCTGGCCAGTGCAGAAGAAATGGTGAGAATTGAAAAAGGTGAGCAAACCCCTGAGCCACAGCATGTTCACACTTATAGCCCGATTGATGTGAAAGCGATTCGCGAGGCTACCGGCTTAAAACAGCAGGATTTTGCTCTCGCCGTAGGCGTTAGCTATGACTTAGTTAAAAGCTGGGAAACTAAACGGCGCGAGCCAACCGGCGCCCCGAGAAAATTGCTGCTTTTATTACAGCTCAATCCTTTTATTATCAATCAGCTTAAAGCAATTTAGATTTTTGATACTCATAATGGGCGTGGCAGTATTTTCTGACGCCCATTTGCTGTTCAGACCAGCTTTTTCACCAGCGCTTCGCTATGGCGAATGCGCTCCGGCGCTCGCTCCAGATCCTGCTGCACCAGCCCCATAAACAGCAGGTCGGTCAGCATCATTTGCGCGCTGGTGGAGGAGATGGCCGCGCTGCGCGTCGCCTGCTCTTCGGCGATGGTATACAGGCAGTGGGTCGCCTGCTGCTGCAGGGCGTTCGGGCTAAACCCGGTGATCGCCAGGATCTTGCAGCCTACGCGCAGCGCTTCACCTGCCGCCATATTGATCTCCCGGCGCTCGCCGGAGTAAGAGATAGCCAGCAGCAGATCGTCGCTGGACAGGGCCTGCACCGTCGCCAGCAGCGCGTGCATATCCTGCTCCGAGACAGCGTTGACGCCGATCTTCATCAGTTTCCAGCTAAAGTTACGCGCTACCAGACCGGAGGCGCCAATCCCGGTGACGATCACCCGGCGGGCGTTGCGCAGCAGCGTGACGGCTTCCCGCAGCGTTTCTTCAGTGTTGACGTCCAGCGAGGCATGCATGGCGGCGACATTGTCCTTAATCAGTTTTTCGCCCACCAGACGCAGCGGATCATCACCGCGAATATGGTTATGTACCGGGACGGACTGGGGATCCGGACTGCTGGCCAGCGCTTCACTGAGGGCCAGCTTCAGCGCCGGAAAGCCTTTGAATCCCAGCTTCTGGGCAAATTTAACCACGCTGGACTGACTCACACCGGCTTGCGCCGCCAGCTGCTGTGAGCTGAGGTGCCGGGTCTCATCGGGTTGACCCAGAATATAATCGGCCAACTTTTTGTCGCTCGCCGCCAGGGTGGGATAGCGCTGACGAATGCGCGTTAAACAGTTCATTGGAGCTCCGCTGGAGCCGTCCGGCTCGTGACTGACAGAATTTTTATTCGATTATAAGGGGTATACCACGAATTAAAAATTCTCAGGCCACAATTTTTCCTTAGCCTGCTACTGTCATTCTTCCTCAACGGCAGGGATGTTTTCCCGCTTTGCGGCGCAAGACTGTTAAGCTTAGATAACGAGAAGCGAGTCCTGAGATGAGGAGGCAGTTTGCAGCGCAGTGAACGGAGAGTGGTGTTTTTTGATCTGGATGGAACCTTGCATCAACAGGATATGTTCGGCAGCTTCCTGCGCTATTTGCTGCGCCGACTGCCGCTGAACCTGTTGCTGGTGGTGGCGATGGGGCCGGCGATCCTTGCCGGGCTGGCGGTGTGTGGGCGGGCGGCGCGCTGGCCGATGAGCCTCCTGCTGTGGGCGTCAACCTTTGGCCGTCGCGAGGCGGTACTGAAGCGGCTGGAAGCGGAATTTGTCGGCTGGTTTCGTCATCATGTGACGGCGTTTCCGGTGGTTCATGCGCGGCTCACGGCCTACCTGACCAGCACCGATGCCGATGTGTGGTTGATCACCGGCTCGCCGCAGTCGCTGGTGGAGCAGGTCTATCGCGATACCCTCTGGTTGCCGCGGGTCAATCTGATTGCCAGTCGCACCGCGCGCCGCTGGGGCGGCTGGGTATTAACCCTGCGCTGTCTGGGGCATGAAAAGGTGGTGCAGCTGGAGAAAAAGATTGGCGCCCCGCTGCGGCTGTACAGCGGCTATAGCGATAGCGAGCAGGACAACCCCTTGCTCGGCTTTTGCCAGCACCGCTGGCGTGTCACCCCTCAGGGAGAACTCCAGCAGCTGGAGTAATAGTGTGTAATTGATAGCGCCCATGTATAATGCGCCCCGCTTTTTCTGCTGGAGTGGCCGCTGTGTCTGACCTCGAACTCAATGATGAATACTGGATGCGTCATGCCCTGACGCTGGCGAAGCGCGCCTGGGAAGAGGGCGAGGTGCCGGTGGGCGCGGTGCTGGTGCATAACAACCAGGTTATTGGCGAGGGCTGGAACCGGCCGATAGGCCGTCACGACCCCACCGCGCACGCGGAGATTATGGCCCTCCGCCAGGGCGGCCTGGTGTTGCAAAACTACCGCCTGATCGACGCCACGCTGTACGTGACGCTGGAGCCCTGCGTCATGTGCGCTGGGGCGATGGTGCACAGCCGTATCGCCCGCCTGGTCTTTGGCGCCAGGGATGCGAAGACCGGCGCCGCCGGGTCGCTGATAGATATTCTGCACCACCCGGGAATGAATCATCGGGTTGAGATTAGCGAAGGCGTGCTGGCTGAGTCCTGCGCTTCAATGTTGAGCGACTTTTTCCGCTGGCGACGGGCAGAGAAGAAGGCGCTGAAGAAGGCCCGGGAGCAGCAAGGAGAGAATTAGTACGGATGGCCGGGGAGCTTTAACCGGGCATTATCCAGCTGTTTATCGGCGCGAAACTTGAAAAAGGGCAGGGTCGTTTCCTGCGGTTGTTCAAGCTCATGCGGGAGCACGGCCGGATAATCCTCCGCCAGGGCCAGCGTTTGCTGCTGCTGGCGCTCCTTCTCTGACAAATAGCCGACAAGGCTAATCTGATATTTGCGGATGTTTTCCACGTAGGCGTAGGCCTCATGGCCGCGGGCATAGCCGTATTTAAGTTTGCTGTAATAAGGCTTCTGGCTCAGCAACGGTAAACGCAGCTTAACGTCCGCCCAGCTGTTAGGGTTGCCTTTCTGTTTGCGGGTGAGCGCCATGGCGTCCAGCATATGGGCATAGCCCATATTGTAAGCGGCCAGCGCAAACCAGATGCGTTCGTCTTTCGGGATCGAATCCGGGACTTTATCCATCATATCCTGCAGGTAGCGCATGCCACCGTCGATACTCTGCGCCGCATCGGTGCGGTCTGTCAGCCCCAGGCTTTGTGCGGTATTGCGTGTCAGCATCATCATGCCGCGCACCCCGGTGGGGGAGGTGGCCTGTGGATCCCAGTGGGACTCCTGCCAGGCAATCGCGGCCAGCAGGCGCCAGTCAATCTCGCGAGCGTACTTTTCAAACAGCGGTTGCACCTCGGGGAGAATATTTTCCACCGCGCGCAGGAAGGTGCGGGTGTCGACATAATCGAAGTCGTTGCCGTGGCCGAGGTATTTCTCTTCCAGGCGGGCCAGCGTCCCGTCTTCATTAATGTTATTGAAGAAATCAAGCATCGCCGCCGACAGCGAATTATCCTCGCCACGAGCGCTAAACCAGGTGACCGGCTGTTCGTCGGTGATATCCAGCGCCACCGCCAGCTCCGGATGGACGCGCTGAAACAGGCTGACGGCCACCGAATCGGCGACGGTGTAATCAAGTTTACCGTCAATCACCGCCTGCATCAGAGCCGTGGTGCCGCGCTTCTCATCCACGCGCCAGGCAAGATCCGGGTATTTCTCCGCTTGCAAAGCCTGCAGATCGTTGATCGCCACATGGCCCGGGGCAATGGCAAGCTGCTCGGCGCTAAGCGCAGCGAGCGTGCGCGGCCGGGTATTGCCGACGCGATAGACCAGCTGTTGCGAAACGGAGTAGTAGGTAGGCCCGGCCTGGTAGTTTTTCACCCGCTCCTGGTTATAGACCAGACCGGCGGCCAGCATATCGGCCTGACCATCGTCGAGGTCGTCAAACAGCTGGCTGATGTTCTGCCGGACGGTTACCTTAAGCGTTACGCCCAGGTAGTCAGCAAACTGTTTCGCCAGTTCATAATCCAGACCGAACGTTTTATTGTTCATGGTGGTGAAGGTCATCGGCGAGTTAATGGTGCTGATGCGTAGCTCGCCGCGAGCGATAATGCCTGCCACCCGGTTTTCGGGTTTACTGGACCAGGGGATCGACGGCCACAGGGCCGCCGCCAGCAAAAGGGTGACAATGCCGATCAGCAGATAATTAATCTTTAATTTTTTCAGAGCGTTAATCTTCTGCAGCTTCAGGTTCCTCAGCAGGCGATGTCCGGAAAAAACGCAAGGTTGTCGTTGAATGAGCGGCATTCTGCTTAAGAATGCGCCAGTTGGCAACTTATTCGCGATGGACGTCACATTTATTGATAAAGCTGATGAATCATTTTATTTCTACGCAAACGGTTTCGTCGGGGCGCAGGATTCACTATAATGACGCCCGTTTCCCCCCCTGGCTCACCCTGAAAGCTTCGAAGACGAGAGACTTATGATGGAAATTTTGCGTGGTTCACCTGCACTGTCGGCATTCCGTATTAATAAACTGCTGGCACGATTTCAGGCGGCCAACCTTCCGGTAAGCGCCATATATGCCGAGTATATTCATTTTGCCGATCTGAACGCCCCGCTGAGTGCTGACGATCGCGAGCGCCTGGCGCGACTGCTTAAGTATGGCCCGAGCTTAAACAGCCATACCCCGACCGGTAAATTACTGCTCGTGACCCCTCGCCCTGGTACCATCTCTCCCTGGTCTTCTAAAGCTACCGATATTGCCCATAACTGCGGTCTGTCGCAGGTCGTGCGCCTGGAGCGCGGCGTGGCGTATTACGTTGAAGCCTCGACCCTGACCGAAGCGCAGTGGGCGGCCGTGGCCGCGGAGCTGCATGACCGCATGATGGAGAGCGTCTTCGACGCCCTGGAAGCGGGTGAGAAGCTGTTTGCCCACCATCAGCCGACGCCGGTCACCAGCGTTGACCTGCTTGGCGAAGGGCGTCAGGCGCTGATTGACGCCAACCTCCGTCTGGGGCTGGCGCTGGCCGACGACGAAATTGACTATCTGCAGGACGCGTTTACCCGTCTGGGCCGCAATCCGAACGATATCGAGCTGTATATGTTCGCCCAGGCGAACTCAGAGCATTGCCGCCATAAGATTTTCAACGCCGACTGGATCATCGACGGCGAACAGCAGCCGAAGTCGCTGTTCAAAATGATCAAAAACACCTTTGAAAAAACGCCGGATTACGTCCTGTCGGCCTATAAAGACAATGCCGCGGTGATGGAAGGGTCTGAAGTCGGACGTTACTTCGCCGACCACCAGACCGGACGCTACGACTTCCATCAGGAGCCGGCGCACATTCTGATGAAGGTGGAAACCCATAACCACCCGACGGCCATCTCTCCATGGCCGGGCGCGGCAACCGGCTCCGGCGGTGAAATTCGCGATGAAGGCGCCACCGGCCGCGGCGCGAAGCCGAAAGCGGGCCTGGTGGGCTTCTCGGTTTCCAACCTGCGTATTCCGGGCTTCGAGCAGCCGTGGGAAGAGGATTTCGGTAAACCGGATCGCATCGTCACCGCCCTGGACATCATGACCGAAGGCCCGCTGGGCGGCGCGGCGTTTAACAACGAATTTGGTCGTCCGGCGCTGAACGGCTACTTCCGCACCTATGAAGAGAAAGTTACCAGCCATAATGGCGAAGAGCTGCGCGGCTACCACAAACCGATCATGCTGGCCGGCGGTATTGGCAACATCCGCGGCGAGCATGTGCAGAAGGGTGAAATCACCGTCGGCGCGAAGCTGATCGTGCTGGGTGGCCCGGCGATGAACATCGGCCTCGGCGGCGGCGCGGCGTCTTCTATGGCCTCCGGCCAGTCTGATGCCGACCTCGATTTCGCCTCCGTACAGCGTGACAACCCGGAAATGGAGCGTCGCTGTCAGGAAGTGATCGACCGCTGCTGGCAGCTGGGCGACGCCAACCCGATCCTCTTTATCCACGACGTTGGCGCCGGCGGTCTCTCCAACGCCATGCCGGAGCTGGTGAGCGATGGCGGCCGCGGCGGTAAATTCCAGCTGCGCGATATCCTGAGCGATGAGCCTGGCATGAGCCCGCTGGAGATCTGGTGTAACGAATCGCAGGAACGTTATGTTCTGGCGGTCGCCCCGGAACAGCTGCCGCTGTTCGACGAGCTGTGCCGCCGCGAGCGCGCGCCTTATGCCGTTATCGGCGAAGCCACCGCGGAGCAACATCTGAGCCTGAGCGACAGCCACTTTAACGATCAGCCGATCGACCTGCCGCTGGACGTCCTGCTCGGCAAAACGCCGAAAATGACCCGCGACGTGCAGACCCTGAAAGCCCAGGGGAGCGCGCTGGATCGCCAACCAATTACCCTTGCCGATGCGGTAAACCGTGTTCTGCACCTGCCGACGGTGGCCGAGAAAACCTTCCTCGTGACCATCGGCGACCGCACCGTGACCGGTATGGTCGCCCGCGACCAGATGGTTGGCCCGTGGCAGATCCCGGTGGCCAACTGCGCGGTGACCACCGCCAGCCTCGACAGCTACTACGGTGAAGCGATGGCGATGGGCGAGCGCGCCCCGGTCGCCCTGCTGGACTTCGCGGCCTCTGGCCGTCTGGCGGTCGGCGAAGCGTTGACCAATATCGCCGCTACGCAGATTGGCGAGCTGAACCGCGTGAAGCTGTCGGCTAACTGGATGGCCGCCGCAGGTCACCCGGGTGAAGACGCTGGCCTGTATGAGGCGGTGAAAGCGGTGGGCGAAGAGCTGTGTCCGGCGCTGGGCCTGACCATTCCGGTCGGCAAAGACTCGATGTCGATGAAAACCCGCTGGCAGGAAGGCAGCGAGCAGCGTGAGATGACCTCCCCGCTGTCGCTGGTGATTTCCGCCTTCGCCCGTGTCGAAGATGTTCGTCATACCGTCACGCCGC
The DNA here is from genome assembly GCF_048589245.1 of Klebsiella sp. 10982. NCBI lineage: Bacteria > Pseudomonadati > Pseudomonadota > Gammaproteobacteria > Enterobacterales > Enterobacteriaceae > Klebsiella > Klebsiella sp. 10982. The sequence goes on along the minus strand of NZ_JBMAXV010000025.1, from coordinate 53,338 downwards.
AGCTTTCGACGGAAGATAACGCCCTGCTGCTGATCGACCTCGGTAAAGGCCACAACGCGCTGGGCGCGACGGCGCTGGCGCAGGTCTATCGCCAGCTCGGCGACAAGCCGGCTGACGTGCGCGATGTTGCCCAACTGAAAGGCTTCTGGGATGCGATGCAGGCCCTGGTGGCGCAGCGGAAACTGCTGGCCTACCACGACCGCTCCGACGGCGGCCTGCTGGTAACTCTGGCGGAAATGGCCTTTACCGGCCACTGTGGCCTGGAAGCGGATATCGCCGCCCTGGGTGATGACCGTCTGGCGGCGCTGTTCAATGAAGAGCTGGGGGCGGTGATCCAGGTGCGCGCCGCAGACCGTGAGGCGGTGGAGGCCATTCTGGCGGCTAACGGCCTGGCGGACTGCGTGCATTACCTCGGCAAAGCCGTCGAGGGCGATCGCTTCGTGCTGACCGCCAACGGTCAGACGGTGTTCAGCGAGAGCCGCACCACGCTGCGCATGTGGTGGGCGGAAACCACCTGGCAGATGCAGCGTCTGCGTGACAACCCGGCCTGCGCCGATCAGGAGCACGAAGCGAAAGCCAATGACGCCGACCCGGGCCTCAATGTGAAGCTCTCCTTTGATATTAATGACGACGTTGCCGCACCGTACATTGCCACCGGCGCGCGCCCGAAAGTAGCCGTTCTGCGCGAGCAGGGGGTGAACTCCCACGTTGAAATGGCGGCAGCCTTCCATCGTGCTGGTTTTGACGCTATCGACGTGCATATGAGCGACCTGCTGGCGGGCCGGACCGGTCTGGGTGATTTCCATGCCCTGGTGGCCTGCGGCGGCTTCTCCTATGGCGACGTGCTGGGCGCGGGTGAAGGCTGGGCGAAGTCGATTCTGTTCAACGAGCGCGTGCGCGATGAGTTCGCGACGTTCTTCCATCGTCCGCAGACCCTGGCGCTCGGCGTGTGTAACGGCTGTCAGATGATGTCCAACCTGCGCGAGCTGATCCCGGGCAGCGACCTGTGGCCGCGCTTTGTGCGTAACCAGTCTGACCGCTTCGAAGCGCGCTTTAGCCTGGTGGAAGTGACGCAAAGCCCGTCCCTGCTGCTGGAAGGCATGGTTGGCTCGCGGATGCCGATTGCGGTCTCCCACGGCGAAGGTCAGGTGGAAGTGCGCGACAGCGCGCATCTTGCCCAGCTGGAGAGCAAAGGTCTGGTGGCGCTGCGCTTCGTAGATAACTTCGGCAAAGTGACCGAAACCTATCCGGCGAACCCGAACGGTTCCCCGAACGGTATCACCGCGGTGACCAGCGAAAGCGGGCGCGCGACCATCATGATGCCGCACCCGGAACGCGTCTTCCGCACCGTAAGCAACTCCTGGCACCCGGAGAACTGGGGCGAGGACAGCCCGTGGATGCGTATCTTCCGTAACGCGCGTAAACAGCTGGGGTAATTTTCCCACGGCGTACCACGCGACCGTATCGGCCCCCTGCTCAGGCAGGGGGCTTTTTTATCTGTGATGGCCGGCACGCCAGGGTGTCGGGAATTACCGACAACGGCGATATTGCAGTGTCGTCAATAGGCGACATTTAAGTCATTGATTTAAATGATGAGTAATCGGTGGCTTATTTGGTGTCGCTAAATGGCGACAGTTTGAATATAAAATGAACAGTGATTACGCGACTGTTTTTGTGGTTGAAAGTCATATATATCAATGTGTTAATAAAATGTTTTGAAAGATGGCATAGTTCATGCATAATATTAACCAGTGGCTCATTCACCTTCTTATGTCAGCCCCTTCGGGACGCGCTACATAAACTTCGAATGACGCACAAACAGGTGCCTGCCGTCCAACTCCTGATAATAGCCTGGCTTTATCAGACATCGGGCGAAACGTCGAGTAAGGCACCGCCTCATTCCTGAACAAAGCCAGGCCTTGCGCCTGGCTTTGTTGTTTCTGCGGTGCAGTGGCCAGCGGTAGCGCTTTTCTCCGGCGCGCTCCTCGGTTAGCATCGACCAGAGCTAATGATTGAGACAAGATCCTTGAAGCGACTCTCCCTGTTTCCCCGTTCGCTGCGTCAGCTGGTGACGCTCTCCTTTGTGCTGATCCTGCTGCCGCTGCTGGTGCTGGCGTGGCAGGCCTGGCAGAGCCTGAATGCCCTTAGCGCCCAGGCGGCGCATATCAACCGCACCACGCTGGTTGATGCCCGACGCAGCGAGGCGATGATCAATGCCGCGCTGGAGATGGAGCGCAGCTATCGCCAGTACTGCGTGCTGGACGATCCGACGCTGGCGCGGGTGTATCAGAATCAGCGACAGCGCTACAGCCAGATGCTGGACGCGCACGCCGGTGTACTGCCTGATGAAAAGCTCTGGCAGGCGCTGCGTCAGGACGTTAGCGATCTGGCGCAGCTGCAGTGTAAAAACAGCGGCCCTGACGCCCAGGCAGCCGCCAGGCTCGAAACGTTCGCCAGCAATAATAGCGATATGGTGCAGGCGACCCGTGCGGTCGTCTATTCCCGCGGCCAGCAGCTGCAGCAGGAGATAGCCGAACGCGGCCAGTTTTTTGGCTGGCAGGCGCTGGTACTGTTTCTGCTGAGCCTGGCGCTGGTGCTGCTCTTCACCCGCATGATTATCGGCCCGGTGAAAGGCATCGAAAGAATGATCAATCAGCTGGGGGCAGGGAAGTCGCTGGACGATGCAGCATTGTTTACCGGCCCGCGCGAACTGCGCTCGGTGGGCAAGCGCATCATCTGGCTCAGCGAGCGCCTGGCGTGGCTGGAGTCGCAGCGGCATCAGTTTCTTCGCCATCTGTCGCATGAGCTGAAAACCCCGCTGGCCAGTATGCGTGAAGGCACTGAGCTGCTGGCTGACCGGGTCGCCGGGCCACTGACCTCTGAGCAGCAGGAAATCGTCGAGATCCTCGACAACAGTAGCCGTAATCTGCAAAAGCTGATTGAACAGTTACTGGACTACAATCGCAAACAGGCTGACGGCCCGGTGGCTCGCGAAGCGGTGGATCTGGTCGAGCTGGTGGAAAACGTTGTGGCGGCGCACAGTCTGCCCGCGCGGGCTAAACTGATGCATACCGAGCTGACACTGCAGGCGCGACACTGTCTGGCAGAGCCTGCGTTGTTGATCAGCGTGATGGATAATCTCTACTCCAATGCGGTGCACTATGGTGCTGAATCCGGTAACATCCGTATCCATAGCTACCGGCACGGAGAGCAGGTGCGTATTGATGTCGCCAACAGCGGCGAACCGATCCCGGCCGCGGAAAAAAATATGATTTTTGAGCCTTTTTATCAGGGAAGTCACCAGCGTAAAGGGGCCGTTAAGGGCAGTGGTCTGGGTTTGAGTATTGCCCGTGACTGCGTCCGGCAGATGCAAGGGGATCTCAGTCTGGTTGACGCACCCGCCGGGCAGGTCTGTTTTCGCATTACGCTCCCCGCAGCAGCACCGGAAAAATCCAATCTATGAATCGATATCGGGGAACTATGTCCCAATTCCTGGCCTGGCGCCGTTCGCTCAACGGATGGTTGCTCTCAGGCATTGCTTGTCTGACGCTGGCGGGGTGTTCCGCCGGCTTCTCACCGCATACCGCGGAAGGTAACGCCGCCCCCGGGCTGGCGCAGCATCAGGTGGCCGATTTTCTCGCCGTCGACTGCGCCGATATCTGGGCTTACAGCAGCGATGCCAGCGATAAAAATCCCCTTTACTGGCTACGGGGAATTGACTGTGCCGATCGTCTGGCGCCGGTGCAGGCGCGGGCGGAGGCGAAACGTCATACTGACGACAGCTGGCAGGACGCGTTCCGGCGCGGCATCCTGCTTGCTGATGCCAAAATTACCCCTGACGAGCGCCGCGAGCTGGTGGCACGTCTCGACGCCTTTAGCCCGCAAATTGCCGTACAGGTCCGCCCGCTCTATCAGCTCTGGCGTGACGGGCAGACCCGTCAGCTGCAGCTGGTGGAGGAACGCGCACGCTACGCGAAGCTTCAGCAGTCCAGCGATAGCGAACTGGAAACACTGCGCCAGCAGGAGCAGGCGCTGCGCGAACAGCTGGAGCTGACCACCCGTAAGCTGGAGAACCTGACGGATATCGAACGCCAGCTCTCCAGCCGCAAGCCGGGCGGCAATTTCGGCAGCGAAAAAGTGCCGGAGGTGATCCATGACGATCCGTAAACCGGCGCGTTTACTGCTGGTGGATGACGATCCCGGGCTGCTGAAGCTGCTGGGTATGCGCCTGGTCAGCGAAGGCTATAGCGTGGTCACCGCCGAGAGCGGGCCGGAAGCGCTGCGCGTGCTGGGGCGAGAGAAAGTGGACCTGGTGATTAGCGATCTGCGGATGGATGAAATGGACGGCCTGCAACTGTTCAGTGAGATCCAGAAGGGACAGCCCGGCATGCCGGTGATCATTCTCACCGCCCATGGCTCGATCCCTGACGCGGTGGCAGCCACCCAGCAGGGGGTGTTCAGCTTTTTGACCAAGCCGGTCGATAAAGATGCCTTGTATAAAGCCATTGATGAGGCGCTGGAGCAGCGCTCGCCGGCCACCGACGAAGCCTGGCGCCAGGCGATTGTGACCCGCAGTCCGCTGATGCTGCGCCTGCTTGAGCAGGCCGGAATGGTGGCGCAGTCGGACGTCAGCGTGCTGATTAATGGCCAGAGCGGGACCGGGAAGGAGATCGTCGCCCAGGCGATCCACAACGCCAGCCCGCGTCATGACAAGCCGTTCGTGGCGATCAACTGCGGCGCGCTGCCGGAACAGCTGCTCGAGTCTGAGCTGTTTGGCCATGCGCGGGGCGCCTTTACCGGCGCGGTCAGCAACCGCGAAGGGTTATTTCAGGCCGCCGAGGGCGGGACGCTTTTTCTCGACGAGATCGGCGATATGCCGGTTGCGCTGCAGGTGAAGCTGCTGCGCGTCCTGCAGGAGCGTAAGGTGCGTCCGCTGGGCAGCAATCGCGATATCGAGATCAATGTGCGGATCATCTCCGCCACCCACCGCGACCTGCCGAAGGCGATGGCCCGCGGCGAGTTCCGCGAAGATCTGTTCTATCGCCTCAACGTGGTGAATCTGAAGATCCCGCCGCTTTCCGAGCGTACGGAAGATATTCCGCTACTGGCCAACCATCTGCTACGCCAGTCCGCCGATCGCCATAAGCCGTTTGTCCGGGCGTTTTCCAGTGATGCGATGAAGCGGCTGATGGCCGCTAAATGGCCGGGCAACGTGCGTCAGCTGGTGAACGTAATTGAGCAGTGTGTGGCTCTGACCTCTTCACCAGTAATCGGCGATGCGCTGGTGGAGCAGGCGCTGGAGGGCGAGAACACCGCGCTGCCGACCTTCGTGGAGGCGCGCAATCAGTTTGAGCTGAACTATCTGCGTAAGCTGTTGCAAATTACCAAGGGCAACGTCACCCATGCCGCGCGGATGGCTGGACGCAACCGCACTGAATTCTATAAGCTGCTGTCGCGCCATGAGCTCGACGCCAACGACTTTAAAGAGTAGCTCCGCACTATAGCGCAAGTTATGATACGGTAAGCAACCGGTTACGCGACTAAGACAGGAACACCATGAAAAAGATTGATGCGATTATTAAACCTTTCAAACTGGATGACGTGCGTGAAGCGCTGGCCGAAGTCGGCATCACCGGGATGACGGTAACGGAAGTGAAGGGCTTTGGCCGCCAGAAAGGGCATACCGAACTGTACCGCGGTGCGGAGTATATGGTGGATTTTCTGCCAAAAGTGAAAATTGAAATCGTGGTGACCGACGATATCGTCGATACCTGTGTGGATACCATCATCCGTACGGCGCAGACCGGCAAGATTGGCGACGGCAAGATCTTTGTCTTTGACGTCGCACGGGTCATTCGTATCCGTACTGGTGAAGAAGACGACGCGGCGATTTAACTCTCGCCGCTCGCTGCAGTATTGCCGGGTGGCGCTGCGCTTACCCGGCCTACAAATCCCCGCGTCGTCGGGGCTTACAGGACCTTATGCGGGCCGAAACATTCGTAATGAATGTTGTCTTTATTAACCCCTAATTCTACCAGCTGCTTCGCTGCAAACTGCATAAACGCTACCGGGCCGCAGAGATAGAACTGCATCTGCGGGGCGCGAATATTGTCCGCCACTGCCGCTAAATCCATCAAACCTTCGCTATCAAAACGTCCAGTCTGACGGTCGGCTTCGCTCGGGTTGCGATACCACACGTGCGAGGTAAACGCCGGCAGCGCCGCGCCAAGCGCACTCACTTCATCGGCAAAGGCGTGAACGTCGCCATTTTCCGCCGCATGGAACCAGTTCACCTGACCCTGATGACCGCTCTTCGCCAGCGCATCCAGCATCGCCAGCATCGGCGTTTGCCCGACGCCCCCGGAGAGCAGGGTGACCGGCGTCTGTGGCTCAACGTTAAGGAAGAAGTCACCCGCCGGGGCGGCTAAATAGACCACATCGCCTTCGCTGGCATGGTTATGCAGCCAGCTGGAAACCTGACCGCCGTCCTCACGTTTTACCGCGATGCGGTAGCCTTTGCCGTCCGCTTTGCGGGTCAGGGAGTACTGGCGGATTTCCTGATATTCGAAGCCTTCCGGTTTCAGCCAGATGGCCAGGTACTGGCCAGGCTGGTAATCAGCAACCGGCTGGCCGTCCACCGGCTCCAGCTCAAAGCTGGTGATAAGCTGGCTGCGCGGCGTTTTCTTCACGATGCGGAACGCGCGGGTTCCTTCCCAGCCGCCGGTTTTACTGGCGTTTTGCTGATAGATCTCGGCTTCACGGCCGATAAAAACGTTCGCCAGTACGCCGTAGGCTTTGCCCCAGGCATCGAGCACTTCCTGGCCCGGGCTGAACATTTCATCGAGGGTCGCCAGCAGATGGCTGCCAACGATGTTGTACTGCTCCGGTTTGATCTGGAAGCTGGTGTGTTTCTGGGCGATTTTTTCCACCGCCGGCAGCAGGGCGGGCAGGTTATCGATATTGCTGGCGTAGGCGGCAATCGCGTTGAACAACGCTTCACGCTGATCGCCGTTGCGCTGGTTGCTCATGTTGAAGATCTCTTTGAGCTCCGGATTATGCGCAAACATGCGATCGTAAAAATGGGCGGTGAGCTTCGGACCGGTCTCTACCAGCAGAGGGATGGTGGCTTTGACCGTGGCGATGGTTTGAGCGTCGAGCATAGCGTGCTTCCTTGTGTGTTATCTTATTGATGCATTTTAAATGCATCTTAAAGAAATAACCCTGCGTTGTAAATGGTTCTTTAACACTTTCCCCCGATGCCGTTACAACATGAAGAATTTGCATCACAATCCTGAAAAGAAATCCGTTGATACTGAGAGAGGCGTTATTGCTCAAAGCCTTGTGTCATGCGGAGCCAAACGTTTGCGTAAAATCCTTTGTCAAGACCTGTTATCACAGAATGATTCGGTTATACTGTGGGCCGTTGTCCAATCGGACCGCCTTTTTAGGCCGAAATTTTATTGTTAGCTGAGTCAGGAGATGCGGATGTTAAAGCGTGAAATGAACATTGCCGATTATGATGCCGAACTGTGGCAGGCTATGGAGCAGGAAAAAGTACGTCAGGAAGAGCACATCGAACTGATCGCCTCCGAAAACTACACCAGTCCGCGTGTGATGCAGGCGCAGGGCTCTCAGCTGACCAACAAATATGCTGAAGGATATCCGGGCAAGCGTTACTACGGCGGCTGCGAATATGTCGACGTGGTTGAGCAACTGGCTATCGACCGTGCGAAAGAGCTGTTCGGCGCAGACTATGCTAACGTCCAGCCGCACTCCGGCTCCCAGGCTAACTTTGCCGTCTACACCGCGCTGCTGCAGCCGGGCGACACCGTGCTCGGTATGAACCTGGCGCAGGGCGGCCACCTGACTCACGGCTCCCCGGTTAACTTCTCCGGCAAACTGTACAACATCATCCCTTACGGTATCGATGAGTCCGGCAAAATTGACTACGACGACATGGCGAAGCAGGCTCAGGAACACAAACCGAAGATGATCATCGGTGGTTTCTCCGCTTACTCCGGTATCGTTGACTGGGCGAAAATGCGTGAAATCGCTGACAGCATCGGCGCTTACCTGTTCGTCGATATGGCGCACGTGGCAGGCCTGATTGCCGCTGGCGTGTACCCGAACCCGGTTCCGCATGCGCACGTCGTGACCACCACCACCCACAAAACCCTGGCGGGTCCGCGCGGCGGCCTGATCCTGGCGAAAGGCGGTAGCGAAGAGCTGTATAAGAAACTGAACTCTGCCGTATTCCCAAGCGCGCAGGGCGGCCCGCTGATGCACGTTATCGCGGCGAAAGCGGTGGCGCTGAAAGAAGCGATGGAGCCAGAGTTTAAAGTTTACCAGCAGCAGGTTGCGAAAAACGCCAAAGCAATGGTGGAAGTGTTCCTGAACCGCGGCTACAAAGTGGTGTCTGGCGGTACTGAGAACCACCTGTTCCTGCTGGACCTGGTGGATAAAAACCTGACCGGTAAAGAAGCTGACGCCGCCCTGGGCCGCGCCAACATCACCGTCAACAAAAACAGCGTGCCGAACGATCCGAAGAGCCCGTTCGTGACCTCCGGTATCCGTATCGGTTCTCCGGCGGTGACTCGCCGCGGCTTTAAAGAAGCGGAAGTCAAAGAGCTGGCTGGCTGGATGTGTGACGTGCTGGACAACATCAATGACGACGCGGTCATTGAGCGCGTGAAAGGCAAAGTGCTGGATATCTGCGCCCGCTTCCCGGTATATGCGTAAGCGTTAGCGTTGACATCAAAAAGGCCGCGTATGCGGCCTTTTTTTGTCTCTGTTGATTAGCGGCGGTCGAGGGAGATCGCACCGGGGCCGGTGATCGCCAGCAGCAGGAAGGCGCCGGCAATACTGACGTTTTTCCAGAAGTTAATCATGTTCGGCAATACCGCGTCGCCGGTCATATCCCAGTAATGATGGCCAATCACCGCCGTGCCCAGGGTGTAGAAGATAAAGATAACCGCCAGCGGGCGGGTGAAAAAGCCAAGCACAATCAGAATCGCGGCTGGCACTTCCATAATAACGGCGATAATCGCCGCCAGCGTCGGCAACGGCGCGCCGGACGCGGCCATGTACTGCACGGTGCCGCCAAAACCCAGCAGTTTGGGATAGCCAAACAGAATAAACAGAACCACCACGGCGATGCGGGCGATGAGCAGCAACAGAGAGCGGGAAGCGCCAAAATCAAAATAGCGGAGTGTGTTCATAATCAGCTCGTTATGAGAGAAGTGTGATTTAAACGTAATACACAAATTTGCGCTCCGCCACGTTCGTTAATGACTAAACCAGCGTCTGCAATTGCTCCTCAACGTACAGATAACCTATCCCCATCAGCTGTTGGGCGCGGGTCAGCTGGCCAAAGCCAATTTGGGTGGCGTGCGCTCGCGGCGTATCCCGGTGGTCAAAGGGGTTGAAACCCGTTTGTTTGACGATATTTTCCAGCCACTGCTCACCAAAGGCGCAGCTGCGCCCGTAAAGCCAGATCTGATTAATATTTAATATATTCAGGAAATTATAGAGGCTTAAGCCAATGGCGTTGGCAGCGTTATCAACCCATGCGCGAATTTGCACATCTCCCTCTTTCCAGGCCTCAATGAGCGACGCCGTGGTTAACTGATCGGGGGAGAGCGTTGCTTCAGGCTGCGTTTTGAGCCACATTCGGGCCTGTTTTTTCAGCGCGCTGAGAGAGGCGACGGTTTCGAGGCAGCCGTATCTTCCGCAGTCGCAGGCTTTGCCGTCAGGATTAACAATCGTATGCCCTATCTGCCCGCTGCCGTACAGGCTGCCGCGATAAATATGATCGTTAATCACAAATGACGAGCCGATACCGTAGTCGACGTTGATCACGCAAAAATCCGGCTGTGTACCCTGATGTTGCCACTTCTCCGCCAGCGCCAGCATCACGCAGTCGTTATCCACCCGAACCTGCACGCCAAGCCGCTCCTCAAGCAGATACTTTATTTCGACCGGTGTTTTCCAGCGTGCCTGGGGCATGGTTTGTGAAACGCCGGTTATCGGATCAACCTGTCCATGTACGCCAAGTGCGAGATTGATGCTGTGCTGCGGGTAGCGGCGGTGGATATGCCGCCAGCATTCAACGATGGCCTCAAGCAGGGACGGTGGGGTGGGGGCGTTGACTGGCAAATACTGGTGCTCATCCACTGCCAGCAGGCGGGCGTCAGCAAGCTGATACTCAATGCTGGTCGGGGTGATATTCATGCACAGTGTCCAGGCGCCGTGTTCGGGGATCTGGTAGCTGCCGCTGTTCACGCCCCGTTTGCTCATGTGTTCCGTTGAGTGACTGATTAATCCCTCGCTCAGCAGCTCGGCGAGAATATTGCTCACCGCCGGAATGGAGAGTCCGGTGAGTTGAGAGAGCTGTGATTTACTGAGCTGCTTTTCCCGCCACAGATGGGAAAGAAAAATCGATTTATTGGCCTGCCGGACCCGGGCGTTATTAAAACCAGTACGCTGCATACACTTAACTCCCTTAACTATATTGCGTGAGCTTTGCGCATTTTAACAGCGAACTGGCGCTATAGACTCCTCTCATAGCATATTTTACTTCGTTTTGTTTAGTGGAGGCGTCATGTACGGTTCGGTTAAGGTCTGGCAGGAAACCATTTCATTACCAACGTGGACGACGGGAGCGGAAGATCCGAACCCTATGTTTCTGGAAAAACGTGTTTATCAAGGATCTTCCGGCAGCGTCTATCCCTACGGCGTGATTGATACCCTGACCGGCGAACGTGAAATGCGCGATTATCACGCCGTGTGGATGGAGAATGATTTCCTTCGGGTCATGCTGCTACCGGAGCTGGGCGGCCGAATTCATCGAGCATATGACAAAGTCAAACAACGTGATTTCGTCTATTACAATGAAGTGGTTAAGCCAGCCCTGGTAGGGCTTCTCGGTCCCTGGATCTCCGGCGGAATCGAATTTAACTGGCCGCAACATCACCGGCCGACGACCTTTATGCCGGTCGATTTTTCTGTTCAGCAGGGAAAGAACGGCGCCCAGACCGTATGGATGGGGGAAGCGGAGCCCATGCGCGGTTTGCAGGTTATGGCCGGGTTTACACTCTATCCTGACCGCGCGCTGATTGAAATCACTGGCAAGATCTTTAATGGTAACGCCACGCCGCGCCATTTCCTGTGGTGGGCCAACCCTGCAGTCAAAGGCGGAGATGCCCACCAGAGTGTATTCCCTCCCGATGTCACTGCTGTATTCGACCATGGTAAGCGCGATGTTTCCGCTTTCCCGATTGCGACCGGTACCTACTACAAGGTGGACTATTCTGCGGGAGTTGATATCTCCCGTTATAAAAACGTTCCGGTCCCCACTTCGTATATGGCGGAGAAGTCGGACTACGATTTTGTCGGCGCTTATCACCATGACGAGCGAGGTGGGTTACTGCATGTTGCCGATCACCACGTCTCTCCGGGTAAAAAACAGTGGAGCTGGGGCTATGGGGAGTTTGGCCAGGCCTGGGATCGAAATCTGACCGATGAAAATGGCCCCTACATTGAGTTAATGACCGGAGTCTTCACCGATAACCAGCCTGACTTTACGTGGCTGGCGCCTTATGAAGAGAAGGTGTTTGTGCAAAATTTCCTTCCCTATAGCGAGTTAGGGATGGTGCAAAACGCCAATACGCAGCTGGCACTGAAGCTGGTTCGCGAGTCTGGGCAACTGCAGCTTGGCGTGTATGCCGTTGCTCCGCTACATCATATCGTGGTTGAACTCAGCGCTGACCATCAGTCATTTTACGAAACTCAGCTGACGCTGAAGCCCGGTGAGAGCTGGCAGCAGACGCTGCCGGAAAATGGCGCCGGGTGCTTAACCCTCAAAGTGAAAAATGCCGAGAACCAATTACTGCTGGATTATCAGGAGCATATTACCCGGCAGACGCCGCTGCCCGATCCGGCGTCAGCGCCAGCGATGCCGGAAGAAATCCACAATAGTGACGAACTCTATTTTATCGGTCAGCACCTTGAACAATACAACCACGCAAGCCGCTATGCCGGAGATTACTATCGCCGGGCGATTGAGCTTGACCCGCAGGATTATCGCAATAATGTTGCCCTCGGTACCCTGGCATTCAACTGTGCCGATTGGGCGCTGGCGGAGCAGTGTGCCCGCGCCGCGCTACAGCGCGCGCATCGTCTGAATAAGAACCCGCGAGATGGCGAAGCCAGTATGCTGCTTGCCAGCGTGCTGGAAAGGATGGGGGATGATGCAGGCGCCTGGGATCACTATTACAAAGCCTCCTGGAGCGGTAACTGCCGTGACGCCGCCTGGTGGTCGCTGGCGCGGCTGGCGATGAAGCGCGGTGATGTTGCCGATGCGCTGGAAAAAGTAAACACCAGTCTGCGGTTCAACGCCAGCAATCCTCTGGCGATGGGGCTGAAAGCGCTGGCATTAGCCAACAGTGGGCAGAAGCAAGCAGCGCTGGAGTTTATTTTCGCCTCTCTTGAACAATACCCATTGGGCTATCCGCTGCACTGCGCACGCTGGATGATTGAGCGGAGCGACGACGCGCGGGAGACCCTGCTGCGCATCACGGGGCGCAGAGGGGTCAACGCCAGCCTGCTGGCGGGCTGGCTGCTCTCTCTCGGACAGAAGCAGGCGGCGAAAGAGGTGCTTGAGGTTGTGGATTGTCAGGAAGCGCTGCCGATGCTGTGGCGTGCGTCCTTGAGCGATGACGCCAATAAACGGCAACAGTTTATTACCGAAGCCGAGCACTGCCATGCGCGGAAAGTACGTTTCCCCAACACGCTCGATGAAGTTCAGATGCTGCAAAACCTGAGCGATAGCGCTTTTGCCCGCTATCTGCTCGGTTGCTTCTGGTACAGCAAACGTCGCTATGAAGAGGCGGTGAGCTGCTGGCGCGAGACGCTGGAAAAATCTCCCGATTATGCGCCTGCTCATCGTCTGCTGGGCGTCTACTCCTGGAATAAACAGCAGGATGCAACGCAGGCGCTGGCTTATCTGCAGCGCGCCGTCGCGCTGGAACCGGAAAATGCGCGCTTCCTGTTTGAACTCGATTTTTTGCAAAAATTACTGGCCAGGCCGGTACATGAGCGACTGACGACGCTGGTGGAACGTAAAGCCGTGGTACTGAAGCGGGACGACCTGACCGCTGAGCTGCTAAGCCTGCGGAACGCGTCTGGTCATTATGCCGATGCCGCCGCGATTCTGGATACGCGCGTATTCCATCCCTGGGAAGGAGGAGAAGGGAAAATCACCGGCCAGTATTTGCTCAATCAGCTTCATCGGGCATTACAGTTCATCGAGCGTGAGGCGTTTAAACAGGCCATCGACTGTCTGAAAGCCGCATTACGCTATCCCGACAATCTGGGGGAGGGGCGACTGCCTGGGCAAACGGACAACGATATCTGGTATTTGCTGGGCTATTGCGCAGAACAGGCTGGGGATGCGCAGCAGGCGGCGGAATATTACCAGCTTGCCCGGCAAGGTGGCTCAACGCTGGACGCCGGGCGTTACTACAACGATCAACCCGCCGATTACCTTTTCTGGCAGGGCATTGCGCTGAGTAAGAGCGGTAAACCAGCGCAGGCCGAGCAGCACTTCCGCCATTTTATCGACTGGGCCGTGCAGCATCGGGATGACGTTCCGCAAGTTGATTTTTTTGCCGTCTCTCTTCCGGACCTGGTGGTTCTCGACGTATCAGCGCAGCAAAGACATCAGCAGCACTGCTTGTTTATTGAGGCGCTGGGACATCTGGGGCTGGGTAATGTATCCGCCTGCCAGCAGAGGATGCAGCAGCTTCTGCAAATCAACCCGGCTCATGATAAAGCGCATCTGATTCGCCATGCTCTGCAAAGCGGCATTTTTTCCTGAACCTGAAAGTGGCGGGCTCGGCCCGCCTGAACCCTACTGTTCCCTGCGTTTCCCTTATAGAGGAATCATTATGAATAACGCGCAGACACATTTGAAAATGGGCTACGTCTGGACGATTTGTCTGGTCGCTGCCTGCGGTGGTTTACTGTTTGGCTATGACTGGGTGGTGATTGGCGGCGCTAAGCCATTTTATGAAGCCTGGTTTTCAATTACCGACCCGGCGCAGTCGGGTTGGGCGATGAGCTCAGCGCTGTTGGGGTGCATTTTCGGCGCATTAATTTCGGGATGGTGCGCCGATAAACTGGGACGCAAACTGCCATTAATTCTTTCCGCTGTGCTGTTCAGCGCGTCGGCGTGGGGGACGGCGGTCGCCAGTCATTTCGACATGTTTGTGGTTTACCGCATTGTGGGTGGCGTGGGGATTGGTCTGGCATCCGCGCTCAGCCCGCTCTACATTGCCGAAGTTAGCCCGGCAGAGAAAAGAGGACGCTTTGTCGCGGTCAACCAGCTCACCATCGTGATTGGCGTGCTGGCCGCTCAGTTAATCAATCTGATGATTGCTGAACCGGTGGAGACGGGGGCGACGCAGCAGATGATTGTGGAGAGCTGGAACGGGCAGATGGGATGGCGCTGGATGTTCGGCGCGGAACTGGTTCCGGCGCTGGCGTTTCTGGTTCTGATGTTTTTTGTTCCCGAGTCGCCGCGCTGGCTCATGAAGGCCGGTAAACCGGAGCGCGCCCGGGCGGCGCTGGAACGCATTGGTTCTGCCGACTATGCCGACCGGATCCTGCGTGAAATCGCGCATACCCTGGAAAAGGATAACAACAAAGTTTCCTACGGCGCGCTGTTGGCTCCCCAGGTGAAACCGATTGTGATCATTGGCATGGTGCTCGCCATATTCCAGCAGTGGTGCGGGATTAACGTCATCTTTAACTACGCGCAGGAGATTTTTGCCTCGGCGGGGTTCGATATTAACAGCACGCTGAAATCGATCGTCGCGACGGGCGTCGTTAATCTGGTCTTTACCATTGCGGCGCTGCCGCTGGTGGATAAAATCGGTCGCCGTAAATTAATGCTGCTTGGCGCTTCGGGATTGACGCTGATCTATGTGCTGATCGCCGGCGCTTACGCCATGGGCATAATGGGGTGGCCGGTACTGTTGCTGGTGCTGGCGGCGATTGCTATTTATGCGTTGACCCTGGCGCCGGTGACCTGGGTGCTGCTGGCGGAGATTTTTCCCAACCGCGTACGTGGACTCGCGATGTCTTTAGGTACTCTGGCGCTTTGGATTGCCTGCTTCCTGTTAACCTATACTTTCCCGCTGCTGAATGCCGGCCTGGGCGCGGCAGGCAGCTTCCTGCTGTATGGCGTCATTTGTGCGGCCGGCTACCTCTATATCCTGCGCAACGTGCCGGAAACGAAAGGTATCACCCTTGAAGCGCTGGAAGAGCAGCTGGCGCAGCGTCATTCGGGCGTTAATGCGGCGAAGCAGGAGCAGATGCGCTAATGGCGGAAGAGTGGATTCTGGAAAACGCGCATCTGCGGATGCGCATCTCCTCCCTGGGTGGCAAAGTACAAAGTTTGTTCTACCGGCAACATCAGGCTCCGGTGCTGTACGAAAACCCGGCGGGCGGCATGTTTCCTATGCTGCCATTGGCCAATCGCGTCGCCGGCAACCGTTTTACTTTTCATGGGCAGGAGATTGCCCTGCCTCGCCACCATGCCGACGAGCACTTCTTTCTTCACGGTGACGGCTGGTTACAGCGCTGGGAAATTATTGAGCAAGGTGCCGGGTATTGTGTATTGCAGCTGCGTCGGCAGCATGCCTGCGGTTTCGATTATCTGGCGCAGCTCCGCTACCAGTTGCTGCGTAACCAGCTGATAGCGGAGCTAACGCTCACCCACTGTGGGGAGGCCCCAGCGCTTTACGGCTGCGGCTTTCATCCCTTTTTCCCTTTTGATGAGCGCAGTAAGGCCCAGTTCGAAGCCAGCGGCTACTGGCCGGAAGGGGAACATCATCTCCCTCTCGGCTGGCAAGGCGAACTGCCCGACTACGCTGATTTCAGCGTGGCGCAGTTCGGGGAGGATCGTTGGCTGAACGTGGGTTATTCCGGCTGGGGCGGGCGGGCGAGGGTAAGCAATGACGTGATGAATATCACAATTCTATCGCAAACTCCGTGGTTGATGCTTTTCAGAATGCAAGGTGAATCATTCCTTTGCCTCGAGCCGCAAAGCCATCCGGTAAACGCCCACAACATGGACGGGCAGCCGGGGCTGCGAGTTTTAGGCGCGGGAGAGAAACTGAATTTTTCGCTGAAAATCATCATCGAGGGGGCATAAATAACGAGCTATCAGCAGACAAGAGTATCTTGCGCCCGCCGGGGTTTATCGCCAGACTATCGCCACCATTCGGGAGGAAATCATGGTCTTGCACTCCACGCGCTGGCTGGCGCTCAGTTATTTCACCTACTTTTTTAGCTACGGTATTTTTCTGCCCTTCTGGAGCGTCTGGCTGGCAGGCAATGGACTGACTCCGGAAACCATTGGCATCTTGCTTGGCGCCGGGCTGGTGGCCCGTTTTCTCGGTAGCCTGCTGATTGCCCCGCGGGTCAGCGATCCCTCCCGGCTGATCGCCGCCTTGCGCGTGCTGGCGCTGTTAACCTTGCTCTTTGCGCTGGCCTTCTGGGCCGGCAGTCACGTGGCATGGCTGCTGGCCATTATCGTTGGCTTCAACCTGTTCTTTTCACCACTGGTGCCGCTGACGGATGCCCTGGCCAATACCTGGCAAAAGCAGATCACCATGGACTATGGCCGGGTGCGGCTATGGGGCTCCATTGCTTTCGTCATCGGTTCCGCGCTGACCGGCAAGCTGGTGAGCCTGTTTGATTACCGGGCGATCCTGTTGATGTTAAGCCTTGGCGTTGCCTCGATGCTGCTCGGCATGCTGCTCAAACCGTCGGTGATGCCGCAGGGAGAGTCGCGCCAGCAGCAGGGGGCCGGTCTGACGGCATGGCTGACGCTGGTGCGCCAGAGCTGGCGCTTCCTGGCCTGCGTTTGTCTGCTGCAGGGGGCGCACGCCGCCTACTATGGCTTTAGCGCCATCTACTGGCAGCAGGCTGGCTATTCGGCTTCGGCGGTCGGTTATCTGTGGTCGTTAGGCGTGGTGGCGGAAGTGGTGATCTTCGCATTAAGCAAAAAAGTGTTCCGCCGCTTCAGCGCGCGCGATCTGCTGCTGCTCTCCGCTGTGTGCGGGCTGATCCGCTGGACGCTGATGGGCTGGACCACGGCGCTGCCAGGGCTCATCCTCGCGCAGATCCTCCACTGTGGCACCTTCACGGTGTGTCACCTGGCGGCGATGCGCTATATCGCCGCCCGTCAGGGCAGCGAGGTGATCCGCCTGCAGGCCGTCTACTCGGCGGTGGCGATGGGGGGAAGTATTGCCATCATGACCGTCTTCGCTGGCTTCCTCTACCAGCACCTGCACCAGGGCGTATTCTGGGTGATGGCGATGCTAACGATCCCGGCGCTGGTTATTCGACCGAAAGCGGTAGCGGCCTAGTCTTCGAGCATCGCGCAGATATGCTGCTGCTGACGTTCAGTAAAGCCGTTTTCCGCATGGATTAGCGGCGGCGAAAACAGCGGCAGCGCCGTCGCATAGGGGGTGACAATCAGTGTGACCCCTTTCGGTGTACCTTCCTTTTGAAAGCGCTCTACGCTCTGGTATTTGATATTTAGCGGCAGCAGCGTGAGTTCGCGCAGTTGCTGTTCCAGCGTCGCTTCAATATCCGGATTATCATCGGTCAGCAGCAGGACCTGCTTCTCGTGCAGGTCGCTTTTTTGCATCAGCCAGGCGCCAAAGATCACCGCGATTAAGCTGGTCTCCTCCTCATTAAAACGAATGTGCCAGGCCTCCTCGAATTCACCCAATGCCGCCTGGGTGGTGCGCAGTAAGCGGGGATAGAGCCGGCTCACTTCCTCTGTGAGCGCACTGTCGATGCCGATGGCAAACACGCTGCGGATCAATGCCTGCGACAAATGAATATAGAGTTGATCGCTGAGCCCCTGCTCATCACTGAACGACCTGCCGGCGAGGATCTGGAAGCGGTGGATCAGGCCGGAGATAGCCAGCCGCAGGCGGCGATCCTGCGGATGACCGTCGCGAAGCGGATCGGGAGTTTTGAGCAACATAAACAGCAATGAGAGGAAAAAGGGTTCCCCGACATGCGGCGGAGCCCCGACCCGGCGCTGCCAGTGGCGGACAATCTCCTGCGCCAGGGTAAACTCGGCGGCGGTCTGGGCCCAGTGCTGCTGTTCATCGTTAAAGTCAGGCGAATAGCCCCGGTGATGTTCAAGCAGGCAATACTGCAGGTACAGGCGCAGAAACTGCACGTCCCGGCAGTCGAACTGGCGATTGAGCGCCCGCGCGCAGCGATTGACCAGCGCCTGCAGATTGGTATCGTCGTATAAAGTGCGGGCGATACCTTCCTGTTTAAGCTGCGTTTTCAGCGCCGGGGTAAAATGATGGTTAACGAACTGCGGGCACAGACGCAGCCCCCGCCGCAGCGCATGCAGCAGACATAAACGTTGGTCGAGCGCGGCGCCTTCAATCCGATAGCTGCCGTCCACCTGTGACTGGAGGGTCAAGCGGTGGTAACGCTGAATTTCGCGTCCGGTCTCCTCAATATCCTGCCGGGCCGTGGTCTCATCAACGAGGTTGATTCTGCCAAGCCGTTCAGTCGTTACCGACTGCCCGGGCAGATAAAACATCAGGAGCACCTGGCTACGGCGCTGTGGACTGGAAAGCGCAGATGGTGGTTCAATGACGGTCATCATCTGGTAAGTTCCAGTTAGGGTTTCCGCTAAGGATAGACAATGACGGCGGTGGGGACAGGGAAGAGCGTCTGCTTTAGCTCAGGATTGCTGGCGAAGGTCACAGAATTTTTCACGTGAGGAACAGATGAACAGAGTGAAACAATGCACCGGCGCGGCGTTTTTCATGGTTTTATCGTGGTCAGCCGCCGCGCATCCGCATAGCTTCATCAGTTTGCACAGCGAGCCGGTGATCGAAGACGGTCTGTTGAGCGCCTTTAAAATGCGCTGGACCATGGACGAAATAACCTCATCGGATCTGCTCTATGATGCCGGAAGCGCCAAACCGGGCAGCGAAGTGTGGAAAAAGCTGGCGGCGGAGGTGATGGCCAACGTGCTCGGCCAGCACTATTTCAGCGAGCTGTGGCACAACGGCCAGCGGGTGAAATTTGCCAATCGTCCCGCTGGCTATGGCCTCGAGCGTGAAGGACTGCAGGCGGTTCTGACCTTTACCCTGCCGCTGGCGACGCCGCAACCCGTTGCCGGGCAGACGTTTACCTTCTCCACCTTCGACCCGACCTACTACGTCGACATGTTTTATGACAAGGATAGCGATTTTTCCCTGCCCGCAGCCCTGCAGGATGCCTGTAAGGCAACGGTGATGACGCCAAAACCGAACGACAAAATGCTCTCGTACGCTCAGTCGCTGGATAAAGCGGATGCGCCGCCGGAGGATATGGCACTGGGCAGCTATTTTGCCCAGAAGGTGACCCTGACATGTCAGTGATTTTTACCCCGCGCGCGCGATCCTCGCGCTGGAAAGCGCTGTGGCCGCTGGCGCTGTTGCTGGCTGTGAGCATCATCGGCGGTATTTGGCTGTGGCAGGCGTGGCCGCAGGTGCTGATGCAGAGCGCTGTCTGGCAGCGTTCGCTGAATCTGGAACTCAGCCGTCTGCTGCAGGCGGTGGCGGAGAACCCGGCAGCGGCGGGGCTGTCGCTGCTCGGGTTCAGTTTCGTTTATGGTGTGCTGCATGCCTTAGGGCCCGGCCATGGTAAAATTGTCATTACTACCTGGCTCGCCACCCATCCCTCGAAGCTGAAATCGAGCATTAACCTGACGCTGGCCGCCTCTTTATTACAGGGGCTGGTGGCCATCGTGCTGGTGGTCGTGGTGCTGGCGCTGCTGCAGCTGCCGGCACGCCAGCTGCATCTCAGCAGTTTCTGGCTGGAGAAGGGCAGCTATCTGCTGGTGGGCGCGTTAGGTTTGCTGCTGTGCTGGCGGGCGCTAAAAAAGTTGTGTCTGCTGCTGAGTCGGCCAACGTTTACCGCTTTTACCCCGCATCATGTTCATCACGAGCACTGTGGCTGCGGGCACCAGCATCTCCCGGCGCCGGATCAGCTTCAGAGCGGCGACGACTGGCGGGCACGCGCCGCGATTGTCCTGTCGATGGGCATGCGCCCCTGCTCGGGGGCAATTATGGTCCTGCTGTTCAGCAAGGTGATCGGGGTGTTCAGTTGGGGGATGGCGGCGGCGCTGGCGATGGCGGCGGGAACCTCGTTGACCATTACCGCGCTGGCGTTGCTGGTGCACAGTTTTCGCCAGCTGGCGGTGAAGCTGGGCCAGCATCAGACGCCACCGCTGTGGCGCCAGGTGGGCTGGCTGACGCTGGCGCTGGCCGGAGGCGTCTTTTTGCTGGTGGCGGCAGGGGTGATGTGGGTCAGTGCTGTCCCGGCCGGCGGTGGGATCCGCCCGTTTTAGCCCGGCGCCGGGCGCAAATCCGAAAGTAGTCACCCGCGCTTGCCGCTGATGACGCGATGCTCTAGTTTTCCGCTTTTCGGCGGATGACAAGGAGTCGCAATGGCCGCAAATATCCTTTCTCCCGCGCAGAGCGGGCGGTTCTATTATGGCTGCGCCGCTGTCGCCGGGCTGCTGGTGGGGCTGGCGATCGTCTACTGGTTTCCGGCGCTGGCCAGCTGGTGGCCGGCGGATCTGGTGCGTGTCTACCACGCCATGCCATATGTTATGGGATTCGGGGTGGCGAGTGTCGGGGATATCCCGCTGGCGGCCTACGCCACTTTAACGCTGTCGGGGTTCGTCATGGCTTTTTGCCATCCCGGGCACAGTAAACTGCCCATCGTTGCCTGGGCCGTGCATAACCAGCCCTCACCGCGGGAAATGGTTGACTGGATCCTGCGCAGCTGGGTGCTGCAGTTCGGTTTTCTGGTGATCATTTTCTGGCGTTTCGCGTTTATGGGGAAGCTAAGCAGCGACAGGCTAATGCAGATTGCGGGCATCTGTAACGACGTTTGCTATCTGGCCACGCTGGTACTGGCATGGATCCTGCTGCGCGACAGCTGGCGCGGCGTTAAAGGCGTTGTCGCGCCGGCAGGTAACATTCGCTTACCGCTGATCTTTGCCCTGAGCTTTTATCTGCCGTTTCAGTTGATATGGATTTTACTCAGTGCGCAGCAGTATGAACTGCCCCTGTGGGGATGGCTGCTGCTGGCCCCGGCAATGGTAGGCGTGTTGCTGGCCCGGCTGGCGACGGTAGGGATAGCGCTGTGTCTCCAGCGCTGGCTGGGGCAACAGGGCTGTCTGCGCTGGCGCGGACCGCTGGCCCTGTTTAGCGGCCTGACGGTGCTGTGCATCGGCGGCAATGCGGTGATTCGCCAGATCCTCAACATGATAAAATGACATAAAAAAAGGAAGCCGCGGCTTCCTTTTTGTCATCAGTAAGAGATTAACGCTTCAGCGCATCGCTCAGTTGCTCACGCATATTCGCCAGCATCGCTTTTACTACACGCGGGTTACCGGCAACGATGTTGCCCGTCATCATATAGTTATGACCACCGGTGAAGTCGCAGACAATCGCGCCAGCTTCACGAGCGATCAGCTCGCCTGCAGCGAAATCCCATGGCTTCAGGGCGATTTCAAAGTAGCCGTCAACGCGGCCGGCGGCCACATAGGCCAGATCCAGCGCAGCGGAGCCGGTGCGACGGAAGTCGGCGCATTCGGTAAACATATTACCCAGAATATTCATGTAGGTGGTGGCGTGCTGCTTCGCTTTGAACGGGAAGCCGGTGGCGATGATAGTGCCATCGAGGTCACGCGCGTTGCTGCCGCGCAGACGATAGCCGTTCAGCTGCGCGCCCTGGCCGCGGGTGGCGGTAAACAGTTCGTTACGCATTGGATCGTAGACCACCGCGACTTCAGTACGGCCTTTAATGCGTACGGCGATGGAAACAGAGAAGTGCGGCAGACGTTTTACGAAGTTGGTGGTGCCATCCAGTGGATCGATAACCCATTGAACATCCTGATCTTCACCCTCGTGTTCACCGCTTTCTTCGGTGATGATGGTGTGCTGTGGGTAAGACTTGCGAATGGTTTCGATAATAATCGCTTCTGCGGCTTTATCGACGTTGGTCACAAAGTCATTGCTGCCTTTCTGGCTGGTTTCTACGGAATCTGGCGTTTCGTAGTGCTTGGCAATTAAATTACCCGCCTTGCGCGCTGCGCGCACGGCAATGTTCAGCATCGGATGCATCGGTCTCTCTCACTGGATGTTAAAGAACGGGAAAAAACGGCGCATATAGTAACAGCGAATTCTGCTTATGTCTCCGTTTTATGTTAGCATGCACGAATAATCTTTAGCCGAAGAACCATAATGCTGCAAAATATTCGAATCGTACTGGTAGAAACCTCTCACACCGGCAACATGGGCTCTGTAGCCCGCGCGATGAAAACCATGGGCTTAACTAACCTGTGGCTGGTCAATCCCCTGGTCAAACCCGATTCGCAGGCTATCGCGCTGGCCGCGGGCGCCAGCGATGTGATCGGCAACGCGCAGATCGTCGATACCCTCGATGAAGCCCTGGCGGGCTGCAGCCTGGTGGTCGGTACCAGCGCACGTTCCCGCACGCTGCCGTGGCCAATGCTCGATCCGCGCGAATGCGGAATCAAGAGCGTCGCCGAAGGTCAGCATGCGCCGGTGGCGCTGGTCTTTGGTCGCGAGCGCGTTGGCCTGACCAACGATGAACTGCAGAAGTGCCATTACCATGTGGCGATTGCCGCCAACCCGGAGTACAGCTCGCTGAACCTGGCGATGGCGGTGCAGGTTATTGCCTATGAAGTGCGGATGGCCTGGCTGGCGACGCAGGAGCAGGCGCAGCCGGCAGTTGATCATGAAGAGGCTCCATACCCGCTGGTGGACGATCTGGAACGTTTCTACGGCCATCTTGAGCAGACGCTGCTGGCGACGGGCTTCATCCGCCCGAACCATCCGGGGCAGGTGATGAACAAGCTGCGTCGTCTGTTCACCCGCGCGCGTCCGGAAAGCCAGGAGCTGAACATCCTGCGCGGCATGCTGGCGTCTATTGAACAGCAGAATAAAGGTAAGTAAGCGCGTTAACGCCGGATGGCGCTTCGCTTATCCGGCCTACGAATCTACATCTCTGTTCTAGCCCGGGCGAGGCCTTTGGCCGACCCCGGCAGCGGCTCGAAATTAATAACGGCACGGAAAGCCAAATACCTGACTAAAACAGTCAAGTAAATAGTTGACCAAATTACTCGGGAATGTCAGACTTGGCCCTGCTATGCAATACCCATATTAATAAAAAGCCCGGCCAGGGGCGAGTTTGAGGTTAAGTAAGACATGAGACTGACATCTAAAGGGCGTTATGCCGTGACCGCAATGCTTGACGTTGCGCTCAACTCTGAAACCGGCCCGGTGCCGTTGGCAGATATTTCAGAGCGTCAGGGAATTTCGCTTTCCTATCTGGAACAGCTGTTCTCTCGCCTGCGTAAAAATGGCCTGGTTTCCAGCGTTCGTGGTCCGGGCGGTGGTTATCTGTTAGGTAAAGATGCCAGCAGCATCGCCGTCGGCGAAGTGATTAGCGCCGTAGACGAATCCGTTGACGCGACCCGTTGCCAGGGCAAAGGCGGCTGTCAGGGCGGCGATAAGTGCCTGACTCACGCGCTGTGGCGCGATTTGAGCGAACGCCTGACCGGCTTCCTGAACAATATCACATTGGGTGAACTGGTGAATAACCAGGAGATCCTTGATGTGTCCGGTCGTCAGCATCAGCACGAAACCCAGCGCAATGCGCGCACCCAGGACGCGATCGACGTTAAACTGCGCGCCTGAGTGACCCGTCCCGTTTCGGGCTGCGGCTGACAGGGCAAAGCGGCACGAAACGGCGGGACAACGATTATAACGAGCTTTCAGAATCAGGCCGGGATGCTCCGACATTCCGTGTACTCGGTCGTACATCAAGCCGGTTGCCTGATTCCTTGCATTGAGTGATGTACGGAGTTTAAGAGCAATGAAATTACCGATTTATCTCGATTACTCCGCAACCACGCCGGTGGACCCGCGTGTTGCCGAGAAAATGATGCAGTTCCTGACCATGGACGGGACCTTTGGTAACCCGGCCTCCCGTTCCCACCGTTTTGGCTGGCAGGCTGAAGAGGCGGTTGATATCGCCCGCAATCAGATTGCCGAGCTGGTCGGTGCCGACCCGCGCGAAATCGTCTTTACCTCTGGTGCGACTGAATCCGATAACCTGGCGATCAAGGGTGCAGCCAACTTTTATCAGAAAAAAGGCAAGCACATCATCACCAGCAAAACCGAGCATAAAGCGGTTCTGGATACCTGCCGTCAGCTGGAGCGTGAAGGCTTCGAAGTGACCTACCTGGCGCCGCAGAGCAACGGGATTATCGATCTGAAAGAGCTGGAAGCGGCGATGCGTGACGACACCATCCTGGTTTCCATCATGCATGTGAATAACGAAATCGGCGTGGTGCAGGATATCGCTACCATCGGCGAGATGTGTCGCGCCCGCGGTATCATTTACCACGTAGACGCCACCCAGAGCGTGGGCAAGCTGCCTATCGATCTGAGCCAGCTGAAAGTGGACCTGATGTCCTTCTCCGGTCATAAAATCTACGGTCCGAAAGGTATCGGCGCGCTGTACGTTCGCCGTAAGCCGCGTATTCGTATCGAGGCGCAGATCCACGGTGGCGGCCATGAGCGCGGTATGCGTTCCGGTACTCTGCCAGTTCACCAGATCGTCGGCATGGGTGAAGCTTACCGTATCGCCAAAGAAGAGATGGAAAGCGAAATGGCGCGCCTGCGCACCCTGCGCAACCGTCTGTGGAACGGCGTGAAGGATATGGAAGAAGTTTACCTGAATGGCGACCTCGAGCAGGGCGCGCCGAACATTCTTAACGTCAGCTTCAACTATGTTGAAGGTGAGTCGCTGATTATGGCGCTGAAAGATCTGGCGGTTTCCTCCGGTTCAGCCTGTACTTCCGCGAGCCTTGAGCCATCCTACGTGCTGCGCGCGTTAGGCATGACCGATGAACTGGCGCACAGTTCTATTCGTTTCTCTTTAGGTCGTTTCACTACCGAAGAAGAGATTGACTATGCCATCGATCTGATTCGCAAATCCATTGGTCGTCTGCGTGAACTCTCTCCGCTGTGGGAAATGTTCAAGCAGGGCGTGGATCTGAACAGTATTGAATGGTCACATCACTAATTCGGCACCGATAAGGAGAATTCAACATGGCATACAGCGAAAAAGTTATCGATCATTACGAGAATCCGCGCAACGTCGGCTCTTTTGACAACAGCGACGAGAACGTCGGCAGCGGCATGGTCGGCGCGCCGGCCTGCGGCGACGTGATGAAGTTGCAGATTAAAGTCAACAATGAAGGTATCATTGAAGACGCGCGCTTCAAGACCTATGGCTGCGGTTCCGCTATCGCTTCCAGCTCCCTGGTCACCGAGTGGGTGAAGGGTAAATCGCTGGACGAAGCGCAGGCGATCAAGAACACCGATATCGCCGATGAACTGGAACTGCCGCCGGTGAAAATTCACTGCTCTATCCTGGCGGAAGACGCGATTAAAGCCGCGATTGCGGATTACAAAAGCAAACGTGAAGCAAAATAATTAGTTGAGGTTTTGTTATGTCGATTACTCTTAGCGACAGTGCAGCAGCGCGAGTCAATACCTTCCTGGCGAACCGCGGTAAAGGGTTTGGCCTGCGCCTGGGCGTGAGAACCTCCGGCTGCTCGGGTATGGCCTATGTACTGGAGTTTGTTGACGAGCCGGCGGCTGAAGACACCGTGTTTGAAGACAAAGGCGTGAAGGTCGTGATCGACGGCAAAAGTCTGCAATTCCTCGACGGCACGCAGCTGGACTTCGTCAAAGAAGGCCTCAACGAAGGGTTTAAATTCACTAACCCTAACGTCAAAGACGAGTGCGGCTGCGGCGAAAGCTTTAACGTATAATCGGTACTCCCCAACCCCACCGCGGTCACGCCGCGCGTGGGGTTTTAGTTTAGATGCATGACCCTGAGGTTACTATGGACTATTTCACCCTCTTCGGGTTACCAGCCAGCTATACCCTCTCGCTCGAACAACTGGCTGTCCGGTATCAGGATCTGCAGCGCCAGTACCATCCGGATAAATTTGCCAGCGCACCTGCAGCGGAACAGCTTGCGGCGGTTCAGCACTCCGCCACCATTAACCAGGCCTGGCAGACGTTGCGCCATCCGCTGACTCGCGCGGAATACCTTCTCTCGCTGCATGGCTTTGATCTCGCCAGCGAACAGCATACCGTTCGCGACACCGCGTTTCTGATGGAACAGCTGGAGCTGCGCGAAGAGCTGGATGAGATCGGTCAGGCGAAAGACGATGCGCGGCTGGAAAGCTTTATCAAACGAGTGAAAGCGCTGTTTGATACCCGCCAGCAGCTGATGGTTGACCAATTGCATAATGAGAGCTGGGAGGCGGCGGCGGACACGGTACGTAAGCTCCGTTTCCTCGATAAACTGCGCAGCAGTGCTGAAGAACTCGAAGAAAAACTGCTCGATTTTTAATTTTCGGAAGCAATTATGGCCTTATTACAAATTAGTGAGCCCGGCCTGAGCGCCGCGCCGCATCAGCGTCGTCTGGCGGCCGGTATCGATCTGGGCACCACCAATTCTCTGGTGGCTACCGTGCGTAGCGGCCAGGCCGAAACTCTGCCCGATCATCAAGGCCGCTACCTGCTGCCGTCGGTGGTGAACTACCACGCTTCGGGGCTGACCGTCGGCTATGATGCCCGGCTGAACGCCGCCCAGGATCCCGCCAATACCATCAGCTCGGTGAAGCGGATGATGGGGCGCTCCCTCGCCGATATTCAAAACCGCTACCCGCATCTGCCGTATCAGCTGCAGGCCAGTGAAAACGGTCTGCCGATGATCCAGACCGCTGGCGGCCTGCTGAATCCGATCCGCGTCTCCGCCGATATCCTGAAAGCGCTGGCCGCCCGCGCCACTGAAGCGCTGGCTGGCGAACTCGACGGCGTGGTCATTACCGTTCCGGCCTACTTCGACGACGCTCAGCGTCAGGGGACTAAAGACGCGGCGCGTTTGGCGGGTCTGCACGTGCTCCGCTTGTTGAACGAACCCACTGCGGCGGCGATTGCCTACGGCCTCGATTCCGGTCAGGAAGGGGTGATTGCGGTCTACGATCTCGGCGGCGGCACCTTTGATATCTCCATTCTGCGCTTAAGCCGCGGGGTGTTTGAAGTGCTGGCCACCGGCGGTGACTCGGCTCTCGGCGGCGATGATTTCGACCATCTGCTGGCGGACTACCTGCGCGAGCAAGCAGGCTTCAGCGACCGTAGCGACAATCGTCTGCAGCGTGAGCTGCTGGATGCCGCCATCGCGGCGAAAATCGCCCTCAGCGATGCCGAGGAAGCGCACGTTGAGGTCGGCGGCTGGCAGGGCGAAATCACCCGTAGCCAGTTTAACGATCTGATTGCCCCGCTGGTAAAACGTACCCTGATGGCCTGCCGACGCGCGCTGAAAGACGCCGGCGTTGACGCGCAAGAGGTGCTGGAAGTGGTGATGGTCGGCGGTTCCACTCGCGTGCCGCTGGTGCGCGAACGCGTTGGCGAATTCTTTGGCCGCACTCCGCTGACCTCTATCGACCCGGACAAAGTTGTCGCCATCGGCGCGGCGATCCAGGCCGATATTCTGGTCGGCAACAAGCCGGACAGCGAACTGCTGCTGCTGGATGTTATCCCGCTGTCGCTTGGGCTGGAAACCATGGGCGGCCTGGTAGAGAAAGTCATCCCGCGTAATACCACCATTCCGGTGGCCCGCGCGCAGGAATTCACCACTTTCAAAGATGGCCAGACGGCGATGTCCATTCACGTGATGCAGGGCGAGCGTGAGCTGGTGCAGGATTGCCGCTCGCTGGCGCGTTTTGCGCTGCGCGGTATCCCGGCGCTGCCGGCGGGTGGGGCGCATATTCGCGTTACCTTCCAGGTGGATGCTGACGGTCTGCTGAGCGTTACGGCGATGGAAAAATCGACCGGCGTGGAAGCCTCCATCCAGGTGAAACCGTCTTACGGCCTGACGGACGGCGAAATCGCCACCATGATTAAAGATTCAATGAGCTACGCCGAACAGGATATCCAGGCGCGCATGCTGGCTGAACAGAAAGTCGAAGCCGCTCGCGTACTGGAGAGCCTGGCCAGCGCGCTGGCCGCCGACGCCGCGCTGTTAAGCGCCGCGGAACGTCAGGCTATCGATGCCGCTGCGGAGCAGGTCCGCGCCGCCGCGGCAGGCGATGATGCCGACGCGATTAAAGAAGCGATTAAAAATATCGACACACAAACCCAGGAATTCGCCGCCCGCCGTATGGATCAGTCGGTCCGTATCGCGCTGAAAGGCCAATCCGTGGACGAGGTTTAAAATGCCAAAAATTGTATTTCTGCCCCACCAGGACCTGTGTCCGGATGGCATCGTTGTGGAAGCTGAGACCGGTGAAACCATTCTCGATGCCGCGCTGCGTAGCGGCATCGAGATTGAACATGCCTGCGAAAAATCCTGTGCCTGCACCACCTGCCACTGCATCGTGCGTGAAGGTTTTGACTCGCTGGCCGAGAGTAGCGAAGATGAAGACGATATGCTGGATAAAGCCTGGGGACTGGAACCTGACAGCCGCCTGAGCTGCCAGGCGCGCGTCACCGACGAAGATCTGGTCGTTGAGATCCCGCGTTACACCATCAACCACGCACGCGAGCACTAATATGGCACTGAAATGGACTGACAGTCGCGAAATCGGCGAAGCGTTGTACGATGCTTACCCGGATCTCGACCCGAAAACCGTTCGCTTTACCGATATGCATCAGTGGATTTGCGATCTGGAAGAGTTTGATGATGACCCAAACGCATCCAATGAAAAAATTCTCGAGGCGATTCTGCTAGTCTGGTTAGACGAAGCCGAATAATTTTCGCGTCATGATTCATGCGGCGATATGAAGTTGGCTAAATCATCGAGCGAGAGAACGTTACGGGCTGCCATACGGTGGCCCGTTTGCTAAGAAGGATAATGATAATGACCGAAGCCATGAAGATTACGCTTTCTACTCAGCCAGCCGATGCGCGCTGGGGAGAAAAGGCGTCTTACAGCATTAATAATGACGGCATCGCCCTGCACCTCAACGGCAAAGACGATCTGGGTTTGATCCAGCGCGCGGCGCGGAAAATTGACGGTATGGGTATCAAGCACGTCGCCCTGAGCGGCGAAGGCTGGAACACCGATCGCGCCTGGGCCTTCTGGGCGGGCTATAAAGGGCCGAAGGGCACTCGCAAAGTGGAATGGCCGACTCTGGACGACGCGCAGCGTAGTGAACTGGATAACCGTCTGACCATAATCGACTGGGTGCGCGATACCATCAATGCGCCGGCGGAAGAGCTGGGGCCGGAGCAGCTGGCGCAGCGCGCCGTCGACCTGCTGTGCAGCGTGGCGGGTGAGCAGATGAGCTATCGCATCACTAAAGGTGAAGATCTGCGCGAGCAGGGTTATCTCGGCCTGCACACCGTGGGCCGCGGCTCCGAGCGTCCGCCGGTCCTGCTGGCGCTGGACTATAACCCGACTGGCGATAAAGAAGCGCCGGTGTACGCCTGCCTGGTGGGCAAAGGCATCACTTTTGATTCCGGCGGCTACAGCATCAAACAGAGCGCCTTTATGGATTCAATGAAATCCGATATGGGGGGTGCGGCGACCGTCACCGGCGCGCTGGCTTTTGCCATCACCCGCGGTCTGAACAAGCGCGTGAAGCTCTACCTGTGCTGCGCCGACAACCTGATCAGCGGCAATGCATTCAAACTTGGCGATATCATTCATTATCGTAACGGCAAAACCGTTGAAGTGATGAACACCGACGCCGAAGGCCGCCTGGTGCTGGCGGATGGCCTGATTGACGCTTCGGCGCAGAAGCCAGAGCTGATCATCGACGCCGCCACCCTGACAGGCGCGGCGAAAACCGCGCTGGGTAATGACTACCACGCGCTGTTCAGCTTTGACGATGCGTTGGCCAATCGCCTGCTGGCGAGCGCGCAGGCGGAAAACGAAGCCTTCTGGCGTCTGCCGCTGGCCGAGTTCCACCGCAACCAGCTGCCGTCTAACTTTGCTGAACTGAACAATACCGGCAGCGCGGCCTATCCGGCTGGCGCCAGCACCGCGGCGGGCTTCCTGTCCCACTTCGTGGAAAACTACCACCAGGGTTGGCTGCATATTGACTGCTCCGCGACGTACCGTAAAGCCGCGGTAGAGCAGTGGTCGGCGGGCGCGACGGGTCTTGGCGTACGTACTATCGCCAATCTGCTGACGGCTGAGTAATGGCCTTGCCGGGTAGCGCTACGTTTACCCGGCCTGTATTTTTTGCCGGGTGGCGCGATACCTGCCCGGTCTGGAAAATCCCCAGGCCCGTGCAAGCGTGGTGCCGGCGGGCAATTCATTGTGAAGTAGCCAAACTATGTCTGATACCAAAAACGAATTAGAAACCCTGCTGGAAAAAGCGGCGACCGAGCCCGCTCATCGTCCGGCATTTTTCAGCGCGCTGCTGGAGGCGACCGTCTGGGTGCCGGGCAGTGCAGCCGATGGTGAGCAGATTGTCGAAGATAGCGCGCTGGATCTGCAGCACTGGGAAAAAGAGGACGGCAGCTCGGTGATCCCGTTCTTCACCTCGCTGGAGGCGCTGCAGCAGGCGGTGGAAGACGAGCAGGCTTTCGTGATGATGCCGGCCCGCACGCTGATGGCGATGACGTTGGGCGAATCGCTGTTCCTCAACCCGAAGCTGCCGAGCGGCAAAGAGTTCACCCCGCGTGAAATCAGTCATCTGCTCGGTGAAGAGGGCAGCCCGCTCAGTACCCAGACGGTACTGGAAGGCGGCGAAGCGCTGTTGTTATCTGAAGTCGCCGAACCGCCGGCGCAGATGGTGGATTCGCTGACTACGCTGTTCAAGACGCTGAAGACCGTCAAGCGGGCGTTTCTGTGCTCAATTAAAGAGCACGCCGACGCGCCGGCTAACCTGCTAATCGGCATTGAGGCGGAAGGGGATATCGAAGCCATTATTCAGACCACCGGTAGCGTGGCGACCGATACCCTGCCCGGCGATGAACCGATTGATATTTGCCAGGTGGTGGAAGGCGAGAAGGGCATCAGCCACTTTATGATTGCCCATATCACGCCGTTCTATGAAAAGCGCTGGGGCAGCTTTCTGCGCGATTTTAAACAAAACCGCATTATCTGAAAGCGGGGGCGTCTGCCCCCACTGTGTTTCCGCGGCCTGCGCCAGGATCTGAAAAACGGCTCTGTAGAAATTAATGCAGAGCGGCAAAAATCCGCGGGTAGGCTGACACCATGTGATAAAGAAGAAATCCCGTTACGCACAGCGTGACGATCCCATTGTAGAGTGCTATATCCCCGCGCCAGGCCCGGCATCTCTCTTCGCCCAGCAGAGAACGTATCGCTGCCACCAGCCCGCCGACCAGCATAAACGCCAGTAACACCCCCACCATCTGCGCAATGACAATATACCAGCCCAGCGGCGTATTCACGCCCCGGGCGCTCATCAGCGCGATTTGCGCCGGCAAAATCGTCTGGAACCCGAGGGTGAGGAGCATCAGAAGGCGCAGATCCGCCAGCTGAGCGTCGAACGTGCGGGCCAGACGCCGGGCGTCACGCAGCAGCAGCACACCCGACGCCACCGCCGCGGCAACGCTGACGTGCTGGAGAATAAAAATATATAACGCCAGCGTCCCGGATCCGACCTTGGCCAAAAAGAACAGATTGCAAAAGACGATAATCAGCAGGCCAAATTTTATGCCCCAGGCGCGGAGAACCTCGCCGGGCCAGCGCCGGCTTGACGCAGGGTTATGCATCATCCACGCGGCAAGGGTCGACTTACCGTAACCGGGCGCGAGCAGCACCATCAGAAAACCCAGCAGCGCCTGGTGACCATAGGTTATTAACGGGACCTCTTCCAGCGTGACCCCGAGAAAGCGGGTATAAACAGAAACCGGCACAGGCACCAGGCTTAACCATGTCCGGTTCCATTGCGGCCAACAATAAAGAATGACGCCGCCCGCCAGCAGGCCAGCTATGCCTCCCAGCCAGGGACGGCGCGGTGAATCAGCAGAATGTGGGTTAGAGACTAATGCCATTTTCACTCCTTGTGGTGACATCAGGTTACGGATAAAACGCTCCCTCCTGGAGCAGGCCCCGGCGGCGCGCGTTAATCGCGTCATCCGGGGTGAGATGGTGAATTAGTCAGGACAGCCTTCGAGCCTGGCGTAAAGATCCTCATGAATATATTCCAGCTCCAGCAAGGCGCCATCGCGTGCCTCATTGAGGGTCTGCTGATGCTGCCATTCGTCGTGACTCTCCTCGCTGCCGGCAAAGATCCCCTGCAGATATTCAATCAGTGACGATTCTGCCAGCCAGAGATCATTCTCTTTACCCTCGAAGCGGACAACAGGATATTCACCTTGTTCATCACGTTCAGTGACATAGATAAATACCTGCTGATCGCCGGCGTGGCTGATGCGAATCAGGGCAGGAAGACGCGGATCGTCGTTCCAGACGGGCATCAGCTCTTCAAAGTCCAGTCCGGCCATATCAAGACCATTCATGTAATAAGCATCTTCATCAAGCGAGTCGGAAAGCAGGACGCCATGTTCATCAATGGAGTCCACAACCCATTCCAGTACCAGCTGTCCGTGGGGGCTTTTCAGTTGGCAATCGTAGGCCAACAGCGCTTTCAGACTCTCCGGAAGCGCCACGGTTTCGCTATTTTGCGGGTCACGATATTTCCGTACCCGCAGGCGATCCACTTCGTCTACGGGCATCGGTTTCGGGGTGGGATTGCGGTTGTACTTATGTACGACATCCATGAGATCCGGTAATGAAAATGCCATTATTCAATTTCCTTATATAGTGAGTGGCAGTAAAGCGAATACGGCAGGTACAAACCCTGCGGCAGCACAGAGTAACCGGTTTAGCGAGAAGCAGAAGGAGGGGAGAGGGAAAATCAGAAATTATTTAGTGACCGCGGGACGGGAGGCCCGCGGTCACGCCGTGTTTACGGAGCGGCAGAGGCCGGTTCAATCGGCAGATCGCTCCGCGCGCCCCATTCGCTCCAGGAGCCGTCGTACAGGCAGACGCCGTTCACGCCAAGCGTGGTGAGCGCCAGCACGACCACCGCCGCCGTCACCCCCGATCCGCAGCTGGCGATGATTGGCCGTTCAAAATCGACACCCTGACGTAAAAAGATGTCGTTCAGCTCGTCGACGGTTTTCAGCTCGCCGTTAATCACCAGCTCCGTCCACGGCACGTTAAGCGCGCCGGGGATATGCCCGCGACGCAGGCCCGGGCGCGGTTCGTCGGCCTGACCGTTGAACCGGGCCGCCGGACGCGCATCGACAATCTGCGCCGACCCTTCATGGCTGACCAGCAGGACGTCGGTCAGGCGCTTAATCTGCTGGGGATCGAAGCGCACATCGAATTCCCCTTCGGCCACCTCGGGCACCCCTTGCTCCAGCGGCAGCTCGTCGCGACGCCAGCCCTCCAGTCCGCCGGCCAGAATGGACACCTTCTCGACGCCAAAGGTGCGCAGCATCCACCAGGCGCGAGGCGCGGAAAACAGATTGCCCTCGTCATAGACCACCAGGTGCTTATCGCTGCAGACGCCCAGCTCGCGCATGGCGACGGCAAACGCTTCGGCGCGCGGCATCATATGCGGCAGCGGGCTGGTGTGGTCGGAAAGCGCCTCGATATCGAAAAACAGCGCGTTCGGCACGTGGCCAGCGCGGTATTCCGCGGCCATATCGCGCAGGGCCTCCTGCCCGGCGGGCGCCATGCGGGCGTCGATAATCTGAATTTCCGGGTCATCAATATGTTCTGCCAGCCAGTCGGCAGCGACAAAAAACGAGGTGGACATAGGTGCCTCCGTTTTATTATTCATGACTGAATTGTCGGCGTTTTATCCGGCGCTGACAAGTTAAGGACGCCAGAGTGGGGACGGCGTCACGGCACTTTTCTGATTAATCGGCATAAACCCGCGTCATCACTGTTGAGAAATGTCAGCATAACGCATAATAAATGTGACAAATTGCATCAGGCTCACCGGCCGAGGGGTTAGAAGGATGAAACCATTTCGTTTAGCGGCGCTGTCACTGGCGCTCCTTACCGCATTTTCATTAACCGGGTGTGATGACAGCGGTACGCCGCAGGCCTCGGCCCCGGCGCCGGCCGCGGATAGTAGCCCTGGCACAACGGCAAAACCGGACCGCGCCCAGCTGGCGGCGCTGGCGGAAAAAAGCCAGGGCAAAGCGCTAACGCTGCTCGACGCCTCGGAAGTGCAACTGGATGGCGCCGCGACCCTGGTGCTGACGTTTTCCGTACCGCTGCAGCCGGACCAGGATTTCTCCCGCAGCGTGCATCTGGTGGATAAGAAAAACGGGAAGGTGGACGGCGCCTGGGAGCTGGCGCCGAATCTGAAAGAGCTGCGTCTGCGTCATCTCGAGCCGAAGCGCGATCTGATTGTCTCGGTCGACCCGACGCTGATGGCCCTGAACAAGGCGACGCTCGACAAACCGTTTGAGAAGACACTGACCACCCGCGATATCGCGCCGAGCGTTGGTTTCGCCAGCCGCGGTTCGCTGCTGCCGGGCAACGTGATCGCCGGGCTGCCGGTGATGGCGCTGAACGTCGATAATGTCGACGTTAATTTCTTCCGCATTAAGCCGGAATCACTCTCCGCGTTTGTCAGCCAGTGGGAATACCGTAACTCGTTAAGCAACTGGGAGTCTGACGAGCTGCTGAAGATGGCGGATCTGGTCTATACCGGCCGCTTCGATCTCAACCCGGCGCGCAATACCCGCGAAAAGCTGCTGCTGCCGCTAAGCGACATCAAGCCGCTCCAGCAGCCTGGCGTCTACGTGGCGGTGATGAACCCGGCGGGCCACTATAGCTACAGCAACGCGGCAACGCTGTTCACCCTCAGCGATATTGGCGTCTCGGCGCATCGCTACCACAACCGGCTCGATGTCTTCACCCAGAGTCTCGAAAATGGCGCCGCGCAGTCGGGAATTGAAGTGCAACTGCTAAACGCCAAAGGGCAGACGCTGGCACAGGCGAAAAGCGACAGCCAGGGTCATGTCACCCTGCAAACCGATAAAGAGGCCGCGCTGCTGCTGGCGCGAAAGGAGGGGCAAACCACGCTCCTCGACCTCAAGCTGCCGGCGCTGGATCTGGCGGAATTCTCGATTGCCGGTGCGCCGGGCTTCAGTAAACAATTCTTTATGTTTGGCCCGCGCGATCTCTATCGTCCGGGTGAAACCGTGATCCTCAATGCGCTGTTGCGCGATAGCGACGGTAAGCCGCTGGCGGAACAGCCGGTGAAGCTGGAGGTGGTGCAGCCGGATGGCCAGGTGATCCGCTCGGTGATGAGCAAACCGGTTAACGGTCTGTATCAGTTTACTTATCCGCTCGACAGCGGCGCGGCCACCGGTATGTGGCACATTCGCGCCAGCACCGGCGATAATCAACCCCGCGAGTGGGATTTCCACGTCGAAGACTTTATGCCCGAACGTATGGCGCTGAACCTGACGCCGCAGGCGGCGCCAGTCGCGCCGAATGCCGATGTCACCTTTGGCGTCAGCGGCGCCTATCTCTACGGCGCGCCGGCCAGCGGCAACCAGCTGCAGGGCAAGCTCTTCCTGCGTCCGCTGCGCGACGCCGTCGCCGCGCTGCCGGGCTTCCAGTTAGGCGATATCGCGGAAGAAAACCTCTCCCGTAGTCTGGATGAAGTCCAGCTGACGCTGGATGAAAAAGGCCATGGCGAAGTGACCACCTCGAGCCAGTGGCAGGATAGCCACTCGCCGCTGCAGGTGGTGTTGCAGGCCAGCCTGTTGGAATCCGGCGGCCGGCCGGTGACCCGTACGGTTAAGCAGCCGATCTGGCCTGCCGAGGCGCTGCCGGGGATCCGCCCGCAATTTACGCTAAAAGACGTTTACGATTACCGCACCGACACCACCGTGAAGCAGCCGGTGGTGGATGAAAACAGTAATGCCGCGTTTGATATCGTCTATGCCGACGCCAAAGGCGAGAAAAAAGCGGTCTCCGGTCTGCAGGTGCGGCTGATCCGCGAACGACGTGACTACTACTGGAACTGGTCCGATAGCGAGGGCTGGCAGTCGCAGTTCGATCAAAAAGATCTGCAGGAGGGCGAGGAGTCGCTGGATCTGCAGGCCGGGCAAACCGGTAAAGTGAGCTTCCCGGTAGAGTGGGGCTCCTATCGTCTGGAGGTGAAAGGGCCGGACGATGTCGTCAGCAGCGTGCGCTTCTGGGCCGGCTATAGCTGGCAGGATAACAGCGAAGGTACCGGCGCGGCGCGTCCGGACCGGGTCACCATGAAACTGGATAAACCGAGCTATAAACCGGGCGATACCATCAAACTGCATATCGCCGCCCCGGCGGCGGGTAAAGGCTACGCGATGGTGGAATCCAGTGAAGGGCCGCTGTGGTGGCAGGAAATTGACGTCCCTGCGGAGGGGATGGAGCTGTCGATCCCGGTGGATAAAGCCTGGAATCGCCACGACCTCTACCTCAGCACGCTGGTGGTTCGCCCCGGCGATAAATCGCGCTCGGCGACGCCGAAACGCGCGGTAGGCCTGCTGCATCTGCCGCTGGGCGATGAAAACCGTCGCCTGACGCTGGCGCTGGAGGCCCCGGACAAAATGCGCCCCAACCAGCCGCTGACGGTAAAAGTGAAAGCCAGCGTCAAAGAGGGCGAGGTGCCGAAACAGGTCAACGTCCTGCTCTCCGCGGTGGATAGCGGGGTGCTGAATATTACCGATTACGCCACGCCGGATCCGTGGAACGCTTTTTTTGGCCAGAAGCGTTACGGCGCAGATATCTATGACATCTACGGCCAGGTGATCGAAGGACAGGGGCGTTTAGCCAGCCTGCGCTTCGGCGGCGATGGCGACGAGTTAAAACGCGGCGGCAAACCGCCGGTTAACCACGTGACGATCGTCGCCCAGCAGGCGCAGCCGGTGGTGTTGAATGACCTGGGCGAAGGCACGGTGACGTTGCCCATCGGCGATTTTAACGGCGAACTGCGGGTGATGGCCCAGGCGTGGACGGCAGATGACTTCGGCAGCAGCGAAGATAAAGTGGTGGTGGCCGCCCCGGTTATCGCCGAGCTGAACACCCCGCGCTTCCTTGCCAGCGGCGACACCACGCGTCTGGCGCTGGATCTCAGTAACCTGACTGATAAACCGCAAACCCTGCAGGTTCACCTTGCCGCCAGCGGGCTGGTCACCTTAACCGAGGGCCAGCTGCCGCCGGTGCAGCTGGCGCCGGGCGCGCGCAGCACGCTGTTCGTGCCGGTGAGCGCGCTGGCGGGTTTTGGCGATGGTCAGCTCAATGCCACCATCAGCGGCCTGAGCCTGCCGGGTGAAACCTTCGCCCCGCTGCAAAAACAGTGGAAAATCGGCGTCCGTCCGGCGTTCCCGGCACAGACCATCAATAGCGGCGCGGTGTTACAACCCGGCGAAAGCTGGCAGGCGCTGGCGGCGCAGAGTGAGGGCTTCGCTCCGCAAACGCTGCAGGGCCAACTGCTGCTCAGTGGTAAACCGCCGTTGAACCTCGCCCGCTATATCCGCGAGCTGAAAGCCTATCCTTACGGCTGCCTTGAGCAGACCGCCAGCGGCCTGTTCCCTTCTCTATACACCAGCGCGGCGCAGCTAAAAGCGCTGGGCATCAGCGGCGATAGCGATGAAAAACGCCGCGCGGCGGTCGATGTGGGTATCTCGCGCCTGCTGCAGATGCAGCTGGAAAACGGTGGCTTTGCGCTGTGGGATAAAGAGGGGCCGGAAGAGTACTGGCTGACCGCCTACGCCATGGACTTCCTCGTCCGCGCCGGCGAACAGGGCTACAGCGTGCCGGTCAACGCCCTTAATAAGGGGAACGAGCGCCTGCTGCGCTATCTGCAGGAACCGGGGCTGATGACCGTGCGCTACAGCGACGACGCCCAGGCCAGCCGCTTTGCCGCTCAGGCCTATGCCGCGCTGGTGCTGGCGCGTCAGCAAAAAGCGCCGCTCGGCGCACTGCGTGAAATCTGGAGCCGTCACGACCAGGCGCACTCCGGCTTGCCGCTATTACAGCTCGGTATTGCGCTGAAAACCATGGGCGATGCGCCGCGCGGCGACGAAGCCCTGAAGCTGGCGGTTACCACGCCGCGTCACAATGAAAACCGCTGGCTGGGCGATTACGGCAGCCAACTTCGCGATGACGCCCTGAAGCTGGCGCTGCTGGAAGAGAACAAGCTGCTGCCGGAGGTGCAAAATCAGCTGTTGGGCAGCTTGTCGGAAGAAGCCTTCGGTCAGCGCTGGCTGTCGACCCAGGAAACCAACGCCCTGTTCCTTGCCGGGCGTACCCTCGCCGACCTGCCGGGCAACTGGCAGGCGCAAACTTCGCTGCAGGCGGAGCCGCTGGCCAGCGACAAAGCGCAAACCCGCAACCTCGACGGCGATCGGCTGGCGTCGCTGCAGGTGAGCAATACCGGCACTCAGCCGCTGTGGCTGCGCCTCGACAGTAGCGGCTATCCGCAAAGTGCGCCGCAGCCGGGAGGGAATGTCTTGGGGATTGAACGCACTATTTTCGATACCCAGGGACAGCAGAAATCGCTGTCATCACTGCGCAGCGGTGAACTGGTGCTGGTCAAGCTGGAGGTGACCGCCAAACGCAACGTACCTGACGCGCTGGTGGTTGATCTGTTGCCTGCCGGTCTGGAGCTGGAAAACCAGAACCTGGCCAACAGCAGCGCCAGCCTGCAGGAGAATGGCGACGCGGTACAAAATCTGCTTAACCAGATGCAACAGGCGGATATTCAGCATATCGAGTTCCGCGATGACCGCTTTGTCGCCGCAGTCGCCGTCAATGAAGGCCAGCCGGTGACGCTGGTCTATCTGGCGCGGGCGGTGACGCCGGGCACTTATCAGGTCCCGCAGCCGCAGGTGGAATCGATGTATGTGCCGCAGTGGCGGGCGACCGGGGCGGCCAGCGGCCCGCTTACCGTGACGCCGTAAATGCGCGTATTGCCTCGGGTAAAACGCCGCTGGCGCTGGCTGGCGGCGTTTATTTTTCTGCTGTGGCTGGCGGTGCTGGCCGCCGATCGTCTGTGGCCGCTGCCGCTGCATGACGTCACGCCCGCCCGCGTGGTGGTGGCGGAAGACGGCACGCCGCTCTGGCGCTTTGCCGATGCGCAGGGCGTCTGGCGCTACCCGGTCACTCTCGCCGATGTGTCGCCGCGCTATCTGCAGGCGCTCATCCAGTATGAAGACCGCTGGTTCTGGAAACATCCAGGGGTCAATCCCTTCGCGGTGCTGCGCGCCGCCTGGCAGGATCTGACTTCCGGGCGGGTCATTTCCGGCGGCAGCACGCTTACCATGCAGGTGGCACGTCTGCTCGACCCCCATCCGCGCACCTTCGGCGGTAAGCTGCGCCAGCTGTGGCGGGCGCTGCAGCTGGAGTGGCATCTGTCAAAAAACGACATTCTTACCCTCTATCTGAACCGCGCGCCGTTTGGCGGCACTCTGCAGGGGATCGGCGCGGCCAGCTGGGCTTATCTCGGCAAACCGCCCGCTCAGCTCAGCTACGGCGAGGCAGCGCTACTGGCGGTGCTGCCGCAGGCGCCGAGCCGTTTACGCCCGGACCGCTGGCCGCAGCGTGCTCAGGCTGCTCGCGACAAAGTACTGGAACGGATGCTCAGCCAGGGCGTCTGGCCGCAACGGGCGGTACAGGAAGCGATGGAAGAACCTGTATGGCTATTCCCGCGGCAGATGCCGCAGCTGGCGCCGCTTTTTTCACGCCGGGCGCTGGCGACCAGCCGTGATGAAAAGGTGGTGACGACTCTGGATGCCGGGCTCCAGCGGCAGCTTGAAGATCTGGCGCTGAACTGGAAATCGCGCCTGCCGCCGCGCAGTTCGCTGGCGATAGTGGTGGTCGATCACACGGATATGAAAGTCCGCGGCTGGGTGGGCTCGGCAGATATCACCGACGACAGCCGCTTCG
This sequence comes from Klebsiella sp. 10982, assembly GCF_048589245.1. NCBI lineage: Bacteria > Pseudomonadati > Pseudomonadota > Gammaproteobacteria > Enterobacterales > Enterobacteriaceae > Klebsiella > Klebsiella sp. 10982. The sequence continues at coordinate 13,233 of NZ_JBMAXV010000025.1, read as the reverse complement.
GCCATATTGATATGATCTCGGCGGTGCGTTCGCCAGGGTCGGTGCTGAAACCCTTTGTCTACGCGATGGCAATGGATGAGGGGCTGATTCATCCGGCGTCGCTATTGCAGGATGTGCCGCGGCGCTTTAGCGATTATCGCCCCGGCAATTTCGACAGCGGGTTTCACGGCCCGGTGAGCGCCAGCGAGGCGCTGGTGCGTTCATTGAATCTGCCGGCGGTGCAGGTGCTTGAAGCCTACGGGCCCAAACGTTTCGCGGCGAATTTACGCAATGCCGGACTGCCCCTGATGCTGCCCGCTGGCGCAGAGCCGAACCTGTCGCTGATCCTCGGCGGCGCCGGCGCGCGGCTGGAAGATATCGTGGCGGCGTACGGCGCTTTCGCCCGTCATGGCAAAGCGGCGCGCCTGCGCATGAAACCCGACGAACCGCTGGTGGAAAGGGCGCTAATGTCGCCAGGCGCGGCGTGGATTGTCCGGCGCATTTTGGCCGGCGAAGCGCAACCGGTTCCCGATGCCTCACTGCCGCAAGTGGTCCCGCTGGCGTGGAAGACCGGCACCAGCTACGGCTATCGTGACGCGTGGGCGGTGGGCCTTAATGCGCGTTATCTGATAGGCATCTGGACCGGACGCCCGGACGGTACGCCGGTGGTGGGGCAGTTTGGTTTCGCCAGTGCGGTGCCGCTGCTCAACCAGGTCAATAATTTACTGCTGGCGCGCCCGGCGATGAGCCGTAGCGGGCTGCCGATCGATCCGCGTCCGGCAACGGTCAGCCAGGGGACTCTCTGCTGGCCCGGCGGGCAGGATCTGCCGGCGGGTGACAGCAACTGCCGCCGGCGCTTAGCCAGCTGGCTGCTGGATGCCAGCCAGCCGCCGACCCTGCTGCTGCCGGGACAGGAAGGTGTGCGCGGGATCCGCTTCCCGGTGTGGCGCAATGAACGAGGTGAACGGGTGGCGGCGGATTGCCCCGGCGCGCGCGAAAGCATGATTGAGGTCTGGCCGTTGCCGCTGGAACCCTGGCTGCCACCAGGTGAGCGTCGCTCCGCGCGTCTGGGGCCGGTAGCGAAAACATGCCCGCCGCTGCAAAATCAGGATGCCGCGCCGCTGGTACTCTCCGGGATCCGTGAGGGCGCGGTGATAAAACGTCTGCCGGGTGAGGTGCGGGTGAGGTTGCCGCTACAAACCAGCGGCGGGGAAGGGCGGCGCTGGTGGTTTCTCAACGGCGAACCCTTAGACACTACCGGTGCGGGAACCACACTCACCCTGGATAAGCCCGGCGAGTGGCAGCTGGTGGTCATGGATGAGGCGGGGCAAACGGCGGCCGCCAGTTTCACCCTGCAATAACCAGGGTAAATTTGTTGTTGGCGGTTTGTGTTTCCAATACTCATCTTATTTTAACAAAATGTTACCTTCATCCGTAGGCAGGGGCGGGGATGCTCATTATAATGCGCGCCAGGCCATACGATCGTATGTGCAACAACAGAACATTAAATTAGAGGTAATCATGGCTATTGAACGTACTTTTTCCATCATCAAACCAAACGCGGTGGCAAAAAACGTTATTGGCAGCATCTTTTCCCGCTTTGAAGCTGCAGGGTTCAAAATCGTCGGCACCAAAATGCTGCACCTGACCGTTGAACAGGCTCGCGGTTTCTATGCTGAGCACGAAGGTCGCCCGTTCTTCGACGGTCTGGTTGAGTTCATGACCTCCGGCCCGATCGTGGTTTCCGTTCTGGAAGGCGAAAACGCGGTTCAGCGTCACCGTGACCTGCTGGGCGCCACCAACCCGGCAAACGCCCTGGCGGGTACCCTGCGCGCTGACTACGCTGACAGCTTCACCGAGAACGGCACCCACGGTTCCGACTCTGTAGAATCCGCTGCCCGCGAAATCGCGTTCTTCTTTGCTGAAGGCGAGGTTTGCCCGCGCACTCGCTAATCTCCTGCGTCTTTCACGCCACAGCATTGTTGGCTTCCTTCGCGCACCCCGGTCACATAGTTATCTATGCTCCCGGGGATTTGCGAACTCGCCGTCTCGCTGTGACCTGAAATACTTTGGAGATACAAACCTCGTCTTTTCGACCGTCGCGGCGTTGGCCTGACAATCGAAAAGCCTTAGAGGATTGAGCAGTCAGTAACAGATTTTTTTATCATTGACTGTGTGCAGGCATGGCTTCCATGCGCCAGAATTTGTAGAATATAGCGCCCCTGGACGAGCAGTCGCTCTCCGGGGCGTTTCTTTTTCAACCCACCTGGGGCCATAACGTGTAATAACGAGGCCGGAAAACATTATGTCTGAACAAATTGTCACGCCTGATACCGCCGCTCTGACGGTGCCGAACAAAGATGCCAAAATCAACCTGCTGGATTTAAACCGTCAGCAGATGCGCGAGTTTTTCAAAAACATGGGCGAGAAGCCTTTCCGCGCCGATCAGGTGATGAAATGGATGTATCACTACTGCTGCGACGACTTTGATGAAATGACCGACATCAACAAAGTCCTGCGCAGTAAACTGAAAGAAGTGGCGGAGATCCGCGCCCCGGAAGTGGTTGAAGAGCAACGCTCAACCGACGGGACCATTAAATGGGCGATCGCCGTTGGCGATCAGCGCGTCGAGACCGTCTATATCCCGGAAGAAGACCGTGCCACCCTGTGCGTCTCTTCACAGGTTGGCTGTGCGCTGGAGTGCAAATTCTGCTCCACCGCCCAGCAGGGCTTTAACCGCAACCTGCGGGTGTCTGAAATTATCGGCCAGGTCTGGCGTGCGGCGAAAATCGTCGGCGCGGTGAAGACCACCGGCGTGCGTCCGATCACCAACGTGGTGATGATGGGCATGGGCGAGCCGCTGTTGAACCTCAACAACGTCGTGCCGGCGATGGAAATCATGCTCGACGATTTCGGCTTTGGCCTCTCCAAACGTCGCGTGACCCTGTCGACTTCCGGCGTGGTGCCGGCGCTGGATAAGCTCGGCGATATGATCGACGTCGCGCTGGCGATCTCTCTGCACGCGCCGAACGACACCATTCGTGACGAAATCGTCCCGATCAATAAAAAGTACAACATCGAGACCTTCCTCAACTCAGTGCGCGGCTATATTTCGAAGTCCAATGCCAACCAGGGCCGGGTGACCATCGAGTACGTCATGCTGGATCACGTCAACGACGGTACCGAGCACGCCCACGAACTGGCGGCACTGCTGAAGGACACCCCGTGCAAGATCAACCTGATCCCATGGAATCCTTTCCCGGGCGCGCCGTATGGTCGCAGCTCCAACAGCCGCATCGACCGTTTCTCCAAAGTCCTGATGGAGTACGGCTTTACCACCATCGTGCGTAAAACCCGCGGCGACGATATCGATGCCGCTTGCGGCCAGCTGGCGGGCGACGTTATTGACCGGACCAAGCGTACGCTGCGTAAGCGGATGCAGGGCGAAGCGATTGACGTAAAAGCGGTCTGACAAATGATGACCCGTGCAACACAGGCGGCACGGGTCATATTTATGGCCAATAGCCAGGCGAAATACGCTGATTTGGTTAATAATTACGGTGCGTTTTTGTCGACTTTGAGGCAGTATGTAGCGGCACAACAACCGCTTAGCATTCAATTTTGATTCGTCTCTGTGATCGCGCGGCTGACAGTCCTATACTGTGAGGCTGACGTAGCACAGATGTCTCGCGGCGCCGGCTTTTTCCCGCGCTGAACTTTAAATTTCACGTACCAGTAGTTGTAGCGAATGAATACTGAAGCCACTCAAGATCATCAAGAAGCAAACACCACGGGCGCGCGTCTGCGTCACGCCCGCGAACAACTCGGACTTAGCCAGCAAGCGGTGGCAGAACGCTTATGCCTGAAGGTGTCCACGGTTCGTGATATTGAAGACGATAAGGCCCCCGCCGACCTCGCTTCAACCTTCCTGCGCGGGTACATCCGCTCCTACGCTCGCCTCGTACATATTCCTGAAGAAGAGCTGCTGCCGATGATGGCCAAGCAGGCGCCCATCCGCGCGGCAAAGGTTGCGCCAATGCAGAGCTTCTCTTTAGGCAAGCGTCGCAAAAAGCGCGACGGCTGGCTGATGAGCTTTACCTGGCTGGTGCTGTTTGTGGTTATCGGTCTGAGCGGCGCCTGGTGGTGGCAAGACCATAAGGCGCAGCAGGAAGAGATCTCTACCATGGCCGATCAGTCTTCCGCTGAGCTGAACGGCGGTGACGCCAACAGCCAGAACGTGCCGCTGGATACCAGCGCTCCGGCAGCCTCGACCACTGATAGCGCCGCGAACAGTGCGCCGACCGATACCGCCAGTGCCCCGACCACCAGCGCGCCGGCCCAGACACCAGTGGACAATAACGCTGTCGTGGCGCCTTCGCAGGCCAATGTCGATACCGCGGGGACGACGCCGGCAGCTCCGGCTACCACTCCGGCTTCGCCGTTGCCGACCGACCAGGCAAACGTGACGACGCCGGCGGCTGCGGCGCAGGATCTGGTGATGAACTTTTCCGCCGACTGCTGGCTGGAAGTGAGCGATGCCACCGGTAAAAAACTGTTCAGCGGCCTGCAGCGTAAAGGCGGCAACCTGAACCTGAGCGGTCAGGCGCCGTATAAACTGAAAATTGGCGCCCCGGCAGCGGTACAGATCCAGTTCCTCGGCAAGCCAGTCGATTTGAGTCGTTTTATCAGAACTAACCAGGTTGCGCGTCTGACCCTCAATGCCGAACAATCACCGGCGCAGTAACAGACGGGTAACGCGGGAGATTTTTCATGCATAACCAGGCTCCGATTCAACGTAGAAAATCTAAACGTATTTACGTTGGTAATGTGCCAATTGGCGATGGGGCTCCCATCGCCGTCCAGTCAATGACCAATACGCGCACCACCGATGTGGCGGCAACGGTAAATCAAATCAAAGCGTTAGAGCGCGTGGGCGCGGACATTGTCCGCGTCTCTGTTCCGACGATGGATGCCGCAGAGGCGTTCAAATTGATCAAACAGCAGGTTAACGTCCCGCTGGTCGCCGATATCCACTTTGACTATCGTATCGCGCTGAAAGTCGCGGAATACGGTGTCGACTGCCTGCGTATCAACCCGGGCAACATCGGCAACGAAGAGCGCATCCGCATGGTGGTGGACTGCGCACGCGATAAAAACATTCCGATCCGCATCGGCGTCAACGCCGGCTCGCTGGAAAAAGATCTGCAGGAAAAATACGGCGAGCCGACGCCGCAGGCGCTGCTCGAATCCGCCATGCGTCACGTCGATCATCTCGATCGTCTGAACTTCGATCAGTTTAAAGTCAGCGTAAAAGCCTCCGACGTTTTCCTGGCGGTGGAATCCTATCGTCTGCTGGCGAAACAGATCGATCAGCCGTTGCATCTCGGGATCACCGAAGCGGGTGGCGCCCGCAGCGGTGCGGTGAAGTCCGCGATCGGCCTGGGCCTGCTGTTATCCGAGGGGATCGGCGATACGCTGCGCGTCTCGCTGGCGGCGGATCCGGTAGAAGAGATTAAGGTCGGCTTCGATATCCTCAAATCTCTGCGTATTCGTTCCCGCGGCATTAACTTTATCGCCTGCCCAACCTGTTCACGCCAGGAGTTTGACGTTATCGGCACGGTGAACGCCCTGGAGCAGCGCCTGGAAGATATCATCACCCCGATGGATGTTTCGATCATCGGCTGTGTGGTAAACGGCCCGGGCGAAGCGCTGGTTTCAACCCTCGGCGTCACCGGCGGCAACAAGAAAAGCGGCCTGTATGAAGACGGCGTGCGTAAAGATCGCCTGGACAACGACGACATGATCGACCAGCTGGAAGCGCGGATCCGTGCCAAAGCCTCGATGCTCGATGAAGCCCGTCGGATTGACGTTCAACAGGTTGAAGCAAAATAACGTGTTGGGAAGCGATACGCTTCCCGTGTATGATTGAACCTGCGGGCGCAAGGCGCCGGGGTTCATTTTTGTATATATAAAGAGAATAAACGTGGCAAAGAACATTCAAGCCATCCGTGGCATGAACGATTATCTGCCGGGCGAAACCGCTCTCTGGCAGCGCATTGAAGGCTCACTGAAGCAGGTGCTCGGTAGCTACGGTTACAGCGAAATCCGTTTGCCGATTGTAGAGCAGACCCCGTTATTCAAACGCGCGATCGGCGAAGTGACCGACGTGGTTGAAAAAGAGATGTATACCTTCGAGGACCGCAACGGCGACAGCCTGACGCTGCGTCCGGAAGGGACGGCGGGCTGCGTACGTGCCGGCATCGAACATGGTCTGCTGTACAATCAAGAACAGCGTCTGTGGTACGTCGGGCCGATGTTCCGTCACGAGCGTCCGCAGAAAGGCCGTTACCGCCAGTTCCATCAGATCGGCGCCGAAGTGTTTGGCCTGCAGGGTCCGGATATTGACGCGGAGCTGATTATGCTGACCGCGCGCTGGTGGCGCGAACTGGGTATTTCCGATCACGTCAGCCTGGAGCTGAACTCCATCGGTTCGCTGGAAGCGCGCGCTAACTACCGCGACGCGCTGGTGGCATATCTGGAACAGTTCACCGATAAGCTGGATGAAGACAGCAAACGCCGGATGTACACCAATCCGCTGCGCGTACTGGACTCCAAGAATCCGGACGTACAGGCGCTGCTGAACGACGCGCCGGCGCTCGGCGACTACCTGGACGAAGAGTCGAAAACCCACTTTGCCGGCCTGTGCGCGCTGCTCGACGATGCCGGGATCCGCTACACCGTCAACCAGCGTCTGGTTCGCGGCCTCGACTACTATAACCGCACCGTGTTCGAGTGGGTGACCACCAGCCTTGGTTCCCAGGGCACCGTCTGCGCCGGCGGCCGTTACGACGGTCTGGTTGAGCAGCTTGGCGGTCGCGCAACGCCGGGCGTTGGCTTTGCTATGGGGTTAGAGCGCCTTGTTTTACTGGTCCAGGCAGTGAATCCGGAATTTAAAGCCGATCCTGTTGTCGATATATACCTGGTAGCCTCCGGGACCGATACTCAGTCTGCTGCAATGCGTCTGGCTGAGCAGGTTCGCGATGCGCTGCCCGGCGTGAAGCTGATGACCAACCACGGTGGCGGCAACTTTAAGAAGCAGTTTGCCCGCGCCGATAAATGGGGCGCCCGTATCGCCCTGGTGGTCGGTGAGTCAGAGATCGCTGACGGAAACGTGGTAGTGAAGGATTTACGCTCAGGTGAGCAAACTACCGTAACGCAGGAGAGCGTTGCCGCGCATTTGCGCACACTTCTGGGTTAATCTCCCGGGAATTATTAGTCAGGAGAAGGACTGCGTGGAAACTTTTAACAACGAGAACGATCAGGTCGATGCGCTGAAGCGCTTCTTTGCCGAAAATGGCAAAGCGCTGGCGGTCGGGGTGATTTTAGGGATTGGCGCGCTGGTTGGCTGGCGCTACTGGACCTCCCATCAGCAGGATACCGCCAGAGACGCGTCGCTGGCTTATGAAAAGGCGACTTCCGCGCTGAAATCGAATACGCCAGAAGTGCTGTCAGGGGCAGAGAAATTCGCGGCTGACAATAAAAATACCTACGGCGCCTTCGCCTCTCTCGAGCTGGCACAGCATTTTGTTGAGCAGAACGATCTGCCGAACGCTGAAAAGCAGCTGCAGCAGGGGCTGGCGGCCGCGTCTGATGATAACCTGAAATCGGTTATCAGCATGCGTCTTGCCCGCGTTCAGCTGCAGATGAAGCAGGCTGATGCGGCGCTGAAAACCCTCGACAGCATCAAAGGTGAAGGCTGGACCGCCATTGTGGCCGATTTGCGCGGCGAAATTCTGTTGAGCAAAGGCGATAAGCAAGGGGCCCGTGCGGCGTGGGAAGCTGGCGTGAAAAGCGATGCTTCTCCTGCGCTCAGCGAAATGATGCGTATGAAAATGAATAATTTGTCCATCTGAGAGGGACTCGATGCAATTGCGTAAATTACTTTTGCCAGGGCTGCTTTCCGTTACCTTGCTGAGCGGGTGTTCGCTGTTTAATAGCGAAGAAGATGTGGTGAAAATGTCACCGCTGCCGACGGTAGAAAATCAGTTTACGCCGTCCACGTCCTGGAGCACCTCTGTTGGCGATGGTATCGGCGAGTTTTACTCTAACCTGCATCCGGCTTTTGCTGACGGCGTGGTCTATGCTGCTGATCGTAAAGGCACCGTCAAAGCGTTGAACGCGGACGACGGTAAAGAAGTGTGGTCTGTGAACCTGGCCGAGAAAGATGGCTGGTTCTCGCGCACTCCTGCGCTGCTTTCCGGCGGGGTGACCGTCTCTGGCGGCCATGTTTATATTGGCAGTGAGAAAGCGCAGCTGTTTGCGTTGAATACCAGTGATGGTACTGTTGCCTGGCAAACCCGCGTCGCCGGCGAGGCGCTGTCGCGCCCGGTCGTCAGCGATGGCATGGTGCTGGTGCATACCAGCAATGGCCAGCTGCAGGCGCTGAATGAAACTGACGGTGCGGTAAAATGGACTGTTAACCTCGATATGCCAGCGCTCTCCCTGCGCGGCGAGTCTGCGCCGGCGACCGCTTATGGCGCGGCAATTGTCGGCGGCGACAACGGCCGCGTCAGTGCAGTATTGATGCAGCAGGGGCAGATGATTTGGCAGCAGCGTATTTCTACGGCCACCGGCCCGACGGAAATCGACCGCCTGAACGACGTCGACACGACGCCGATCATCGTCAACGGCGTGGTTTATGCGCTGGCTTATAACGGTAACCTGACCGCGCTGGATCTGCGTAGTGGCCAGATTATGTGGAAACGCGAGTTGGGTTCGGTGAATGATTTCATCGTCGATGGTAACCGTATCTACCTGGTTGACCAGAACGATCGTCTGCTGGCGCTGACCACCGATGGCGGTGTGACTCTGTGGACGCAAAGCGATCTCCTGCACCGCTTGCTGACCGCGCCGGTGTTGTATAATGGCAATCTGGTGGTCGGTGATAGCGAAGGCTACATGCACTGGGTGAATCCGGAAGATGGCCATTTTGTGGCACAGCAGAAAGTCGATAGTTCCGGCTTCCTGACCGATCCGGTGGTTGCCGATGGTCGACTGCTGATCCAGGCGAAAGACGGTACGCTGTACGCGATTACGCGTTAATTACCGCTGTCGTGAGTGATTAAGAAACGGCCCCTGGCAGACAGGGGCCGTTTTGACTTTTTTAAAAACGTCGTTAAGACGATGTTGCTTAGTGATTGTATGAGGCATTTAACATGATACCTGTGGTCGCGCTTGTCGGGCGCCCTAACGTTGGAAAATCCACGCTCTTTAACCGCCTGACGCGCACTCGTGATGCGCTGGTTGCGGATTTCCCGGGGCTGACTCGTGACCGTAAGTACGGTCGGGCCGAAGTCGAAGGCCGCGAATTCATCTGTATTGATACCGGTGGTATTGATGGTACGGAAGAGGGCGTGGAAACCCGGATGGCGGAGCAGTCGCTGCTGGCTATCGAAGAGGCCGATGTGGTGCTGTTTATGGTCGATGCGCGCGCTGGCCTGATGCCGGCGGATATCGCGATCGCAAAACACCTGCGCTCTCGCGAAAAGCCCACCTTCCTTGTCGCCAACAAAACTGACGGCATCGACGTCGACCAGGCGATGGCGGATTTCTGGTCGCTGGGGCTGGGCGATATCTATCCTATCGCCGCTTCGCACGGCCGCGGCGTGACCAGCCTGCTGGAGCAGGCCCTTCTGCCATGGGTGGACGAAATCAACCCGCAGGAAGAGGTGGACGAAGACGCCGAATACTGGGCGAAATTCGAAGCTGAGCAGAATGGCGAAGCGGAAGAAGAGCCGGAAGACGACTTCAATCCGCAGGATCTGCCTATCAAGCTGGCGATTGTCGGACGCCCCAATGTCGGTAAATCTACCCTCACCAACCGTATTCTCGGTGAGGATCGCGTGGTGGTCTACGATATGCCGGGCACGACCCGTGACAGCATTTATATCCCGATGCAGCGTGACGAGCGTGAATATGTGCTCATCGATACCGCCGGGGTACGCAAGCGCGGCAAAATTACTGACGTGGTGGAGAAATTCTCGGTCATCAAGACACTGCAGGCGATTGAAGACGCCAACGTCGTGCTGCTGGTAATCGATGCCCGTGAAGGGATTTCCGACCAGGATCTCTCCCTGCTGGGCTTTATTCTGAACAGCGGCCGTTCGCTGGTGATCGTCGTCAACAAGTGGGACGGCCTCAGTCAGGAAGTGAAAGAGCAGGTGAAGGAGACCCTCGACTATCGTCTGGGCTTTATCGACTTTGCCCGGGTGCACTTCATCTCCGCCCTGCACGGCAGCGGCGTCGGCAACCTGTTTGAATCGGTACGCGAAGCCTATGACAGCGCCACGCGCCGCGTAAGCACCGCGATGCTGACGCGGATCATGAACATGGCGGCGGAAGATCATCAGCCACCGCTGGTTCGCGGCCGTCGCGTGAAGCTGAAATATGCCCACGCCGGGGGCTACAACCCGCCTATCGTGGTGATCCACGGTAACCAGGTGAAGGATCTGCCGGATTCCTACAAGCGCTACCTGATGAACTACTTCCGTAAATCCCTGGACGTGATGGGTACGCCAATCCGGATCCAGTTCAAGGAAGGGGAAAACCCGTTCGCCAACAAGCGCAACACCCTGACGCCGAACCAGATGCGTAAACGTAAGCGCTTGATCAAGCACATCAAGAAAAGCAAATAAGCTATCAGGACGATTCACCCACCAGCACGAAACCCCAAAAGCCCGCATATGCCGGGCTTTTTTGTTATCAGGGGCTATCATAAAGACGCAACAAAGCGCATGATTGGCGTGTACACCCACGTGTACCCCATGAGATTTCTCTTTTGTTAGGTGTACAAATTCGATGTGTACCTGACGATTTAAGGGTGTACACCCGACTTATTCCAGGTATTCGCAAATGCCAAAACTCACAGACATGCAGATCCGCGCGTGGATAAAAAGCGGTGAAAGATTTGAAGGTCGCTCTGATGGTAACGGGCTTTACCTGTCTTATCGCGAGAACTATCAAACGCCCGTTTGGCGCTATCGCTATAAGCTGGCCGGTAAGTCACGCGCAATGATGATTGGGTCTTATACAGACCTTACACTTTCGAAAGCCAGAGAGACGGCGAAAGAGCTGTCCGCCCGAGTAGCGCTTGGCTATGACGTAGCCGCAGAGAAGCAGGAACGCAAAGCCGAGGCGATAGCGAAGATTGAGGCCGAGAAGAACGCCATTCATGTTTCAGAGCTTGCCGCTGAGTATTACGCCCGCCAGATAGAAACCTCTTACAAACATCCGGAGCTTTTCCGTAGCAGCCTGCAGAAGAATATCGTAGCTCTGATCGGGAAGATGAAAGTAGCGGACGTTCGCCCGCGGCACATTGATAGCGTCCTGCAGGATGTTTTAGAGCGCGGCTCACCCACAGTGGCTAATGATGTACTTCGAATGCTTAAACGCCTGTTTGATTACGCCGTCGTGCGCGGAATGATAGAGGTTAATCCGGCTATATCATTTGGTTCAAAAGACGCTGGCGGGAAAGAACAGGGGCGCAAACGCGCGTTAAGCCGTGATGAGTTGGTTATGTTCTTCAAGGCGCTACGGCGTGGCCGCGGAATCAGCAGAGAAAATGAGCTGACGTTCAAGATTATTCTGGCGCTTGGGGTGCGAAAAATGGAGTTGTGCGCCGCCGAATGGTCAGAGTTCGATCTTGATAATGAGGTATGGCATCTCCCTGGCTCGCGAGCAAAGAATGGCGATGACATCGATATCCCGCTGCCGGCACCGGTTATCGAGTGGATTAAGGAGATTCGACTTTTCGCCGGCGATAGCCGTTGGTTAATCCCAGCCAGGCGAGCCAGAACAACGGCGCATGTTAGTCGGGCCACGCTGAATATGGTCATGCCGTCCGTATTGAAAGAGATGGCTGACGTAGAGCCGTTCAGTATCCACGACCTGCGGCGCACCATGCGTACACAGATGGCCGCGATAGGCATTGACCCTGTTATAGCGGAACGCTGCCTTAACCACAAAATACCGGGTATAGAGGGCATCTATAACCGTCACCAGTATTTTGATGAGCGGAAAGCGGCGTTATCTCAGTGGGCCGATTTGCTGGTGGCTCTGGAGTCCGGCCAGGAATACAACGTTACACCGCTGAGAAAGGCTAAGTAACCAGAATTGACGAACTGACCGGAACTAGCTCGACGGGGCGAAAAGCGGCAAACCTTACCGCCTGTTCAGGTCATTTTTTAAGGGTGACGTTATAGGTGACGTTATGAGCCGCAAGCCAATTCCATTTAAAACAATGACGTTAGAGCAAGCTGCTAAGTTTTTAGAATGTGATGTTGATAATCTTTTCCAATGGTGGGAAGAGAGAGCGATTAAATTATGCATCGATTGTAAAGACCTGAGAGCCGAAATTATTTTTACTAATGACGAAAAGGATTTCGATCCTCTTAAGCTAGACGAAGTACCTTTCTGGCAAGATGAATACTCATCATTTATGCCAATCCGAGTCACTTTTGATGAGTTGGATGGTGTATTTAAAACTGAGGGAATAGTCAAAGGGCTTTTTATACCAAGCCAGCAAATTATTAACAACATCAAAAATGATGTCATTATAACAGACGATTTTCTTGCTGACCCCTTTAAGTCAACAGGGGACTTCCCTGTTACCATTAAAATTATCAAATATGGAGATTCACATGCTGGTGATTACAACTGTAAATATGTGCCAAAGATAAGACAAAGCCTGTTAAGGATTCACTCAGAAGACATCGAGGTAATTAGGGATATTCTTTATCCCTCCCCAATTCCCATCCCAGTTCCCACCTCCCTGCAAACACCTATGCCAGAAAGTCTAAGTGACTCGCGCAAAGTAGGCATGAAAACTGTCAATGCTATGGCTCTCTTTATCAAGCAATTAATTGCCATTAACTATGGAGACGATGTGGCTAACTCGCCACGAAAACATATTGATAACCCCAGAGGGGTAATAAAAAATTCTTTTGAGAATAAAGGCCTGACTCCACCATCTGGCAATGTTGTTGAGAAATGGTTAAAGAATTCGGATTTAGATTAATTTTTGTAATATTACAATATTACGATTTTCAGTGAGTAGCATACCCCTAACGCCGCATAGAGCGGCAATAACGAGTTAGGGGATTTATGGACACACACCAATCAACAACCCACGCTTTACCACAAACTGGTTACATTCGCCGCTATCGACTGGCTGACGCTCTAGGGGTTCACGTTGCC
>NZ_JBMAXV010000024.1:0-87393 GCF_048589245.1 Klebsiella sp. 10982 | reverse complement strand
AACAATATAACAATACAACGAGGTAGCCCGGATAAGGCGCTGTGCGCCGCTATCCGGGAGAGCGGCGCGGTGATCAGCTAATGACAGCCGACGTCAGCTGTGCTTAATTAAGGCTCCCGGAGGGGAGCCTTTTTTATGGGAGCAGAACAATGAAACGTATGTTATTTGCCGTAGTGGCCCTGCTGGCCAGCGGCGCGGCGCTGGCGGACGAGTGCAGCAACGCCAATACCCAAACCGAAATGAATCAGTGCGCGGCCGCGCAGTTTCAGGCGGCCGATAAAAAACTGAATGACACCTGGCAGCAGGCCCTGCAGCGGGCGGCGGGTAAACAACAAACATTACTGAAGCAGGCGCAGCAGGCATGGATCGCCCTGCGCGACGCCGATTGCGCCTTTCTCGCCTCCGGCGCCGAAGGCGGCAGCATGCAGCCGATGCTGGTCAGCCAGTGCATGACCGATAAGAGCGTGGAGCGGGAGTCATTCCTCGCCTCGCTGCTGCAGTGCGAGGATGGCGATCAAAGCTGCCCGCTGCCGCCGGCCAATTAACGGACGCGAATGCCTTCGATAATCATCCGCTGGACATTATCGACCGTTTGTTCAAAAAAAGCCGCGTCCTGCAGCGTGGCGCCGGTGACTGCCTCCACCTGGGTGGCAAAGTCGGCGTAATGCTGGGTGGTGGCCCAGATCATAAAGATTAAATGCTGCGGATCGACCGGCGCCAGCTTGCCGCGGTCGATCCAGCCGGAAACAATCGCCGATTTCTCATCCACCAGCGCTTTCAGATCCCCGGTCAGTTCGCCCATCAGCAGCGGCGCGCCCTGCAGCATCTCGAGGCAGAACAGCTTCGAGGCCTGGGGATGATCGCGGGACACCTCCAGCTTCAGGCGAATATATTCGCGGATCGCCACCAGCGGGCTGATGTCCTCACGAAACGCCTTCAGCGGCGCCAGCCAGATGGCGAGGATCTGCTGCAGGACAGCCACATACAGCGCCTCTTTCGAAGGGTAGTAATAGAGCAGATTGGTTTTCGATACCCCGGCGCGCTCAGCCACCTGCTCCAGTCGCGTACCGTGAATGCCAAATTGCGAAAAGGCCTCCAGCGCGGCGGCCAGAATGGCCTCCTTTTTGGCGCTTACCGCTTGTGAACGTTTACCGGTTTTTTTCGCGGCGCCCTGTGCCATACATCCTCTCCTTCAGTTGACGCCTCCAGCATAGCAAAAGCCCTGCCCCGACACGACCCCGTGCACCCTGATTGCGCATGACTGCCGTTTTTTCGTGCACTGATTTTGACCATTCAGTCCACTTTTTTATCGTCCTTTTTAGCAACTCAAAAGTAACACATTAATAACATTAGCATTTATAAAACTGGCATCGCCTTTGCTTTAGCTCTTCTGCGAGGTGGTCCAGAGAGAGGCAGGATGCCGCACCACCGCAACTTCATCTTCCATGACTGCAGAGAGGTAGGTATGAAAATTGGTGTTTTCGTTCCCATTGGCAACAACGGTTGGCTGATCTCTACCCATGCCCTGCAGTATATGCCGACCTTCGAACTGAATAAGGCTATCGTACAGAAGGCCGAGCACTACCATTTCGACTTCGCGCTCTCCATGATCAAGCTGCGCGGCTTCGGCGGGAAAACCGAGTTCTGGGATCACAACCTGGAGTCCTTCACCCTGATGGCCGGCCTGGCCGCGGTGACCTCGAAGATCCAGATCTACGCCACCGCCGCCACCCTGACGCTGCCGCCGGCGATTGTCGCCCGGATGGCCTCCACCATCGATTCCATCTCCGGCGGCCGGTTTGGCGTCAATCTGGTGACCGGCTGGCAAAAACCGGAATATGACCAGATGGGCATGTGGCCGGGAGATGACTATTTCGCCAGCCGCTATGACTATCTCACCGAATACGTCCAGGTGCTCCGTGACCTGTGGGGCACCGGGCGCAGCGATTTCAAAGGCGACTACTTCACCATGAACGACTGCCGGGTCAGCCCGCGCCCTTCGCAGCCGATGAAGGTGATCTGCGCCGGGCAGAGCGATGCCGGTATGGCCTTCTCCGCCCAGCACGCGGACTACAACTTCTGCTTTGGCAAAGGGGTCAACACGCCAACGGCCTTTGCCCCGACCGCCGCGCGCATGATGCAGGCGGCGGAAAAAACCGGCCGCGACGTAGGATCCTATGTGCTGTTCATGGTGATCGCCGACGAAACCGACGAGGCGGCGCGCGCCAAATGGGAACATTACAAAGCGGGCGCCGATGAAGAAGCGCTGGCGTGGCTCACCGAGCAGAGTCAGAAAGACACCCGCTCCGGCAGCGATACCAACGTGCGCCAGATGGCTGACCCCACCTCGGCGGTCAACATTAATATGGGCACCCTTGTCGGATCGTATGCCAGCGTCGCGCGCATGCTCGATGAAGTGGCGAGCGTGCCCGGCACCGACGGCGTGCTGCTGACCTTTGATGATTTTCTTGCCGGCATCGACGCCTTTGGCGAACGCATTCAGCCGCTGATGCGCTGCCGGGACCACATTGCTCCAGTTACCCGTGAGGTGGCCTGATGATTACCCTTCCCGCTCGCCCGGAATCCCTGACCTTCGCGCCGCAGCAGAGCGCGCTGATTGTTGTCGATATGCAGAACGCCTACGCCAGCCAGGGCGGCTATCTGGATCTCGCCGGCTTTGACGTCTCCGCCACCCGGCCGGTTATCGACAATATTAATACCGCCGTCGCCGCCGCCCGCGCCGCGGGCATGCTGATTATCTGGTTCCAGAATGGCTGGGATGATCAGTATGTTGAAGCGGGCGGCCCGGGCTCGCCGAACTATCACAAATCCAACGCGCTGAAAACGATGCGTCAGCGTCCGGAGCTGCAGGGCAAGCTGCTGGCGAAAGGCGGCTGGGATTATCAGCTGGTGGACGAGCTGACGCCGCTGGAAGGCGACATCGTGTTGCCGAAACCGCGTTACAGCGGCTTCTTTAACACCCCGCTCGACAGCATTTTGCGCAGCCGCGGCATACGCCACCTGGTGTTCACCGGGATCGCCACCAATGTCTGCGTCGAATCAACGCTGCGCGATGGCTTCTTTCTCGAATACTTCGGCATCGTGCTGGAGGATGCCACCCATCAGGCCGGCCCGGCCTTCGCCCAGCAGGCGGCGCTGTTCAATATTGAAACCTTTTTCGGCTGGGTCAGCGACGTCGAGAGCTTCTGCCACGCGCTGTCCCCCGCCACCTCGCTGGCTTTAGCCAAGGAGAAACGTTATGCCTAAACAGGTGATTATTCCGCCAGGCACCACCACGCCGATTGCCCCCTTTGTTCCGGGGACGCTCGCCGACGGGGTGGTCTACGTCTCGGGCACCCTGCCGTTTGATAAGCAAAACAATGTGGTGCACATCGGCGACCCAAAGGCGCAAACCCGCCACGTGCTGGAGACCATCAGGAGCGTTATCGAAACGGCGGGCGGGAGTATGGCGGATGTGACTTTCAACAGCATCTTTATCACCGACTGGACAAATTACGCCGCGATTAACGAGGTCTACGCCGAGTTCTTCCCCGGCGATAAACCGGCGCGTTTCTGCATTCAGTGCGGACTGGTGAAGCCCGATGCGCTGGTGGAAATCGCCACCGTCGCCCATATCGGCACCCCGACATGATGAGGCTCAATATCGCCCCGGCCCCATGGCCCGGCGCGCCGGTGGTGGTCCTCAGCGCCGGTCTGGGCGGGGGTGGCGGCTACTGGCTGGCGCAGCGCGCGGCGCTGGAGGCACAGTATCAGCTGGTGAGTTATGACCATAACGGGACCGGGGAAAACGCCGGCCCGCTGCCCGCCGACTACAGCATGGCGACGATGGCCCAGGAGCTGTTCCGCGCCCTGCAGGCGGCGGGGATCGCCCGCTTTGCGCTGGTGGGCCACGCCCTGGGGGCGCTGATTGGCCTGCAGCTGGCGCTCGATCATCCCGAGGCGGTGAGCGCCCTGGTGCTGGTCAACGGCTGGCTGACGCTGTCGCCGCACACCCGCCGCTGCTTCCTGGTCCGCGAGCGTCTGCTGCATGCCGGCGGCGCGCAGGCGTGGGTTGAAGCGCAACCGCTGTTTCTCTACCCGGCGGAATGGATGGCCGCGCGCCTGCCGCGCCTCGAAGCGGAAGATGCGCTTGCCATCAGCCATTTTCAGGGCAAGGAGAATCTGCTGAAGCGGCTGCAGGCCCTGAAGCAGGCTGATTTTTCACGCCGGGCGGCGGCCATCGCCTGCCCGACGCTGATTGTCAGCGCCGCTGACGACCTGCTGGTCCCCGCCTCCTGCTCCCGCGTGCTGCAGGCGGCGATCCCCGGCAGCCAGCGTGTGGAGATGCCGTGGGGCGGCCATGCCTGTAACGTCACCGACGCCGATACCTTTAATACCATTTTATGCGACGGGCTGGCCGCTATGCTGCCGGTCGCCAGGGAGATCCGATGAACGACGCGATAAACCACACGGCCTGCGAGACGCTGTTTACCCAGGCCCGGACCCACAACGGCTGGCTGGATAAACCGGTGAGCGACGCACAGCTGCAGGCCGTCTGGGACCTGATGAAAATGGGGCCCACCTCCGCCAACTGTTCGCCGGCGCGCATCGTGTTCGTGCGCAGCGCGGAAGGCAAAGAGAAGCTCCGCCCGACGCTCTCCAGCGGCAATCTGCAGAAAACCATGCAGGCGCCGGTGACCGCTATCGTGGCGTGGGACAGCGCCTTCTACGAGCGGCTGCCGACCCTGTTTCCCCACGGTGACGCCCGCAGCTGGTTTACCTCCAGTCCGCAGCTGGCGGAGGAGACCGCGTTTCGCAACAGCTCACTGCAGGCGGCGTACCTGATTTTCGCCTGCCGCGCGCTGGGCCTCGACACCGGGCCGATGTCCGGTTTTGACCGGGAAAAAGTCGACGCGGCGTTTTTCGCCGACAACGGCTGGAAAAGCAACCTGCTGGTGAACATCGGCTATGGCGATCCCGGCAAGCTGTACGGCCGCCTGCCGCGTCTGTCTTTTGATGAAGCCTGCCTGCTGGCATAAGGAGTTGGCGATGGAGTTAGCAGACAAACAGAGTTTCCGTGACGCCATGGCCCACGTCGGCGCCGCGGTTAACATCATTACCACCGATGGCCCGGCGGGCCGGGCGGGGTTTACCGCCAGCGCGGTCTGCAGCGTCACCGACGCGCCGCCGACCCTGCTGGTCTGCCTGAACCGCTCGGCCTCGGTGTGGCCGGTGTTCAGCGAACACCACACGCTGTGCGTCAATACCCTGGCGGCCGGCCAGGAGGCCCTGTCGACGCTGTTTGGCGGTAAAACGGCGATGGACGAGCGCTTTGCCGCCGCCGACTGGCAGACCGGCGCCACCGGCTGTCCGCGGCTGGAGGCGGCGCTGGTCAGCTTTGACTGCCGCATTGACCAGCGCGTCAGCGTCGGCACGCACGACATCCTGTTTTGTCACGTCGTGGCCATTACCCGTCACCCGGAGCCCCGGGGACTGATGTGGTTTGACCGCGGTTATCACACGCTTATGCGACCCGCTTGTTAACCTTTAACCCGGGATATCATCATGGCACTCTTCGATTTTCCTCGCTGGAAGTTGACCTCCCCCGCCGCTGAGTCCGGCGTTGTTGCGCCCGATGAACGCTTGTCGGCCGGGCAAACGCTGGTGATGGGCGTGCAGCACGCCGTTGCGATGTTCGGCGCGACGGTGCTGATGCCGTTGTTGATGGGGCTCGACCCCAACCTGTCGATTCTGATGTCGGGCGTCGGCACCCTGCTGTTCTTTATCGTCACCGGCGGACGGGTGCCGAGCTATCTCGGCTCCAGCGCCGCCTTTGTCGGGGTGGTGATCGCCATTACCGGCTTTAACGGCCAGGGGCTGAACCCTCATCTGAGCGTCGCCCTTGGCGGGATCATCGCCTGCGGGCTGGTTTACACCCTGATTGGTCTGGTGGTGATGAAGATCGGCACCCGCTGGATCGAGCGCCTGATGCCGCCGGTGGTGACCGGCGCGGTGGTGATGGCTATCGGCCTGAACCTGGCGCCGATTGCCGTGCGCAGCGTCTCCGCCAGCGCCTTCGACAGCTGGATGGCGGTGTTGACCGTGCTCTGCATCGGCATAGTGGCGGTATTTACCCGCGGGATGCTGCAGCGTCTGCTGATCCTGGTCGGCCTGATCGTCGCCTGCGCACTGTACGCCCTGCTGGCTAACGGCTTTGGCCTTGGCAAGCCGCTGGACTTCTCCCCCCTCGCCCAGGCGGCGTGGTTCGGGCTGCCGCACTTTACCACCCCATCCTTTAACGGTCAGGCGATGATGTTGATTGCGCCCGTCGCGGTGATCCTGGTGGCCGAGAACCTTGGGCACCTGAAGGCCGTCGCCGGAATGACCGGGCGCAATATGGACCCGTACATGGGGCGCGCCTTCGTCGGCGACGGGCTGGCGACCATGCTCTCCGGTTCGGTGGGCGGCAGCGGGGTCACCACCTATGCGGAGAACATTGGCGTCATGGCGGTGACCAAGGTCTATTCGACGCTGGTCTTTGTCGCCGCCGCGCTGATTGCCATGCTGCTGGGCTTCTCGCCGAAGTTTGGCGCATTAATCCACACCATTCCCGGGCCGGTGATCGGCGGCGCCTCGATCGTGGTCTTTGGTTTAATTGCCGTCGCCGGGGCGCGGATCTGGGTGCAAAACCGCGTCGACCTCAGCCAGAACAGCAATTTGATCATGGTGTCGGTGACCCTGGTGCTGGGCGCAGGGGATTTCGCGCTGTCGCTGGGCGGCTTTACGCTGGGCGGGATTGGCACCGCCACCTTCGGGGCGATCCTGCTGCACGCGCTGCTTCATCGCGGAATGCGCGAGGCGAAGGAGGCCAGGGTAACGCCGGTGTAAGCCACATTAGCGCGGCGTTGGCGCGTGGGCCTGGGTGGTGTGAGCCTGTAGGCCGGATAAGGCATTTATGCCGCCATCCGGCACCGCCGCAGGTACGGAGCCTGACCGCCCGGCGGCGCTGCGCTTGCACGGGCCGACTGACGGCCGGAGCTGGATAATTCGATAAGGTTATCGGTTTGCAATGGTTTCGCCCCGGAAAAACGGTTGTTCTGTGTTATTTCCGGGCAGATGGCGCTCCCGATTGGTCTTCTGCGTTATGCCTCTCCTGGCGCAGGGAGCGCACAGGGGGCGGCCAGTCGCCGCCGCCCCCTGTACCCCCGGGCTCCGGCCAGCAACATCGCCACTACGCGGTCCCTTCGACTTATCCCTGCAGGCTTCGGGTCGGGCCGAGGCAGCGTCCGTGCAAAACACGGCCCTCAGCCCGCATCCATGCGGGCTGCCCCGGCCTTCCGGGAACGTCTCAGCGATGTTGAGGCCGTCAGCACCGGCAGTTTCAGCAGCCCCAGGACCCGCGGTGATTTTGGGATGTAGGCCGGGCAAGGCGTGAGCCGCCGCCCGGCATAAAAGCGACGCCGCGCCTGATGCCATCGCCCGGCGGCGCTGCGCTGGCGCGGGCCGACTGACCGTCAGGGCTGGATAATTCGATAGGGTTTTCGGTTAGCAATGGTTTCGCCCCGGAAAAACGGTTGTTCTGTGTTATTTCCGGGCAGATGGCGCTCCCGATAGGTCTTCTGCGTTATGCCTCTCCTGGCGCAGGGAGCGCACAGGGGGCGGCCAGTCGCCGCCGCCCCCTGTACCCCCGGGCTCCGGCCAGCAAAATCGCCACTGCGCGGTGCCTTCGACTTATCCCTGCAGGCTTCGGGTCGGGCCGAGGCAGCGTCCATGCAAAACACGGCCCTCAGCCCGCATCCATGCGGGCTGCCCCGGCCTTCCGGGAACGTCTCAGCGATTTTGAGGCCGCCAACACCGGCAGTTTCAGCAAGAAAGGTGAATAAATTAACGGCAGGTCGCACGAACGTAGGCCGGGCAAGGCGTGAGCCGCCGCCCGGCATAAAAGGCAGCTCTGTGCCTGATGCCATCGCCCGGCGGCGCGGCGCTTGCGCAGGCCTGGAGACAATCAGAGCCGGACGAGCACCAGCCAGAATAAGCGCTGCTGTAGGATCAGATGCGTAAAATTATGGCTCGCGGCGATCGGCCAGGTCCGGGAGCGGCGGCGCATCGTCATTCGTTGCAATCTGCGGCGGCGATTTGCGCTTCCACTTCAGCTCGCTCACCAGTACCCCCGCAAGGATAAAGACGCAGCCGAGGAGGGCCAGCAGCGGCAGACGTTCGCCGGCCAGCCGGCCAAAAATACCGGCCCATACCGGTTCCCCGGTATAGATAAGGGTGGCCCGCGTCGGCGAGACGCTACGCTGCGCCCAGTTCATGGTCACCTGAATGATCGCGCTGAAAATCCCCAGCCCCAGCGCGACGCCGAGCAGTGTCGGCGTCAACGGCGGAACCACCTCACCGGCCGGCTTCATGGCGGCGAAAGCCACCAGCGACGCAGTCGCCAGCTGCACGACCGTCACCCGGCGGACATCGACTTTCCCGGCCCAGGCGCTGATAAGGATAATCTCCGCCGCGATCGCCACTGCGCTCGCCAGCGTGATTATCTCCCCCACGCCAAGCGCCAGCAGATTATTTTCCGGCCCGGCCAGCAGGATCAAACCGATAAAGGCCAGCACAATCCCTATGCAGGACATCACCCCCGGCATACGGCCCAGACACAGCCACTGCAGCAGCGGCACCAGCGGCACATACATCGCCGTGATAAAGGCAGATTTACTGCTGGAGATCGACTGCAGTCCCCAGGTCTGCAGGCCATATCCCAGGGCAATCGCCACGCCAATCGCCACCCCCGCTTTCACCTCCAGCCACGTCAGACCGCGCAGAGTGCGCAGCGAGAGCAGGCCCACCGCCAGCGCGGCGGTCGCGAAGCGCAGACCGACAAAAAACAGCGGCCCGCTGAGGCTCACCGCATACTGCACGGCGAGAAAGGTTCCTCCCCAGAACATGGTGATCATGATGAGGAGCACTTCCTGGCGGGTAATGGAGAATTTTAACAAAGACATAAGACAGCCATGACGATTAACGGGCGACCAGTGTGCAATCCGCCCGGCGGGAGTGCAACCACCGACAGATAAAAAAACCGCCGGCAGATGCCGGCGGCGAGGGGCGATGCGGTTGGGTCGGGGAGATTAACACCGCATCAAAGAGAACCGTGCGGGCCGCACGTTAACTCTCACGACTACCGTGACTGTTTTTACCCCCTTTTTTGCCAGCCTCTGAGGCGCGCTGAGGGTCATTTTTAAAATTCCCCCCGCTATGCTGGCCACCTTTACGTCCTGCTTCTGATGCTCTTTCACGGTCTTCAGCAAAGTTACCTGAGCCGCCACGATGGTTTGCCATTACTGACCTCCATTAGGTTAGACATCATAGTGCATTACGCGGGAGCGGCGATGCCGCTGTCGTACCGCGTACCTATAAGGTTAGTGAATGACGGCTGCTGACGGCGGCAAATGTAATATCCAGAAACAAACCCGGGCGAAAAAAGTCCCTTCGCGCCGCGAACGGCTCCTAACCACCTCTACTGACGGAGAAAAAATAGTCGGCAAAAATGTATCCTGATGCTACACCCCTGCCGCAGCGGCCAGAATAACGAAAGCATAGCTTCCCTCTTCTCTGCCGCTCAGGCCGCGCTGTGCAAGGAAAAGTAAATAACGCTTTGTCATTTTGTTATAAATCAAATAAATGCCTGTTGGATTTGCACTCTCCGACAGAGGCTTTATCTTTAAAGGTAACCAGCCATTTGGCTGGCTTATAACGCAACCGAGGAGTGATGGAAATGGCTAAAATTCTGGTGCTTTATTATTCCATGTATGGACACATTGAAACCATGGCTCACGCCGTCGCCGATGGGGCGAACCGGGTGGATGGCGTTGAGGTGGTTGTGAAGCGCGTGCCGGAAACCATGCAGGCTGAAGCATTTGCCAAAGCAGGCGGGAAAACGCAAAACGCGCCCGTCGCCTCGCCGCAGGAGCTGGCAGAGTATGACGCCATCATCTTTGGTACCCCGACGCGTTTCGGCAACATGTCCGGACAGATGCGCACCTTCCTCGATCAAACCGGCGGCCTGTGGGCGTCCGGCGCCCTGTATGGCAAAATCGCCAGCGTGTTCAGCTCAACCGGCACCGGCGGTGGCCAGGAACAAACGATCACCTCAACCTGGACGACGCTGGCCCACCACGGCATGATCATCGTCCCGATCGGCTATGGCGCCCAGGAGCTGTTTGATATCTCCCAGGTCCGCGGCGGCACCCCGTATGGCGCGACCACCATTGCCGGCGGCGACGGCTCACGTCAGCCGAGTGAGGAAGAGTTAGCCATTGCCCGCTATCAGGGCGAACATGTCGCCAAACTGGCCGTTAAAGTCCACGGCTAATCTTCTGCAGGAGGAGCACTATGCCAACTCAAGAAGCAAAAGCACATCGCGTCGGCGAATGGGCAAGTTTACGTAACACCTCGCCGGAGATCGCCGAAGCGATTTTTGAAGTCGCCCATTATGATGAAAAATTGGCGGAGCAAATTTGGGAGGAAGGCAGCGACGAAGTACTGGCGCTGGCCTTTGCCAAAACCGATAAAGATGCGCTGTTCTGGGGTGAACAGACGATTGAGCGTAAAAACGTCTGACGTCGATCACCTAATGCGGGCTTCAGGCCCGCATATTCCCGGATGAAGTTGGTCATAACTGACCTTATCCCCTTGACAACATTTTGAATGTTGGCAGGCATTGTTATTGATTGTCTCGCTAAAAAAATAGCCATTTAAAGCGTATTATGGTTGCCGGTTATGACGCGTGCAAACCGTGAATGATACCTTACCGGGATCGGCAGTATATAAAAATTCCCATTATCCCTGTCAATCACCCCGTAAAAAATAACATCACCGACATCTGCAACGACTCGTAAAGTGCTACATTCAAAATACTGCATTTTTCCCGCACTGGTGACTATCTTTCCCAGGCCGTCAATATTGTTCAACTCTACGCTCTTGGTTCTGCGCAATGAGTGCATACTGATCTTTATCAAACCATTAGCCCTTATTATAGTAAGACAACGAAGCGTAAACTTCCTATATTTAATACACCTTGCCGAATAGGTTTTATAACAAAAGTCCTGTAATCGGTATTTGTATTTTTTAAAGATAAAAATAACTGCCGGAAATACAATTAAAAATGCAAGCACAGATTCAACAGAATAACCAAGAAGCATAAAGAACATAATAAAGGATAAAAAAATTGAGATGCTCATCACAATATTAAATCGGCGTGCAAACTTACACTTGTCGTCAACCTTGAACCATTTCATGGTTTTTGTTTTTTGTATATTATCCTTCAATAAATATCTTAAATAATTTTTCAGCAAGTACGCTCTAATTGTACAAGCTTCAGTCTTAGTAAGCTCATAATTAACGCTTGAATATATCATCCATGAATCACTCATAAACCATCCATAATATAAGTCTATTGTTTCACATGCCCTCTTATTTCTCAATAAATTATGTGCATCCTCACTGAAAATATCAACACATTAACGTACAGACTATCCACGTAGATAATTTTCAGCATATTACCATCGAGCATAAACCCGGATTGCTCCGGGTTTTTTTTACATTATTTCGCCGCCTCGTTGATCACCTTTTTGAAGGTCTCCAGCGGGCAGAATCCCTGAGCGTCAACCGGGCAGCCGTTAAGCGCCAGCGTGACCCGCTGCGGCGGGGACTGCAGGGTTAACGCGTCGGCGTTACGCAGCTGCTCGGTACTTTGATAGACATACTCAATCTTCATCAGATCGCGATTGCTGCCGCTGTCGTGCCAGCGCTGAAACAGCAGTTTACCGCCGATGGGCGTGCGCTCGTACTGGCCGGGCAGTTGATAGGGCTTGAAGTCCAGGGCCGTCAGCAGCGAAGCGATATTCGAGTCGTGCCCCACCAGCAGCGTGACTTTCGCCTTGTTGGCGTCTTCACCCACTAAAGCGTTATCGATATATTTGACCAGCGGTTTGGCGACGTTTTGCGCCACCGCCACCGAGGTAAACAGACTATCCTGATAGCCGTTTTTCAGCTTCGACAGCACCTGCCACTGCTTATCGCTGGCGATCTCCCCCCACGCCACCTGGTCTTTCGGGAAACCTTCATAATATTGCAGGGTGAAGGCGTCCACCAGCGAGTTACCCACCTTCAGCGGCCCGGTCACGCCCGGCTCCTGCTGATAACCAGCGCTAAAGGTATCCTTACCCTCGCTCAGGGAACAGACCTGCTTCTCTTTGCAGGAGGGCGAGTTGCGGTAATCGATCATCGTCTCCAGCAGCTTGTAGCTCTCGGTCAACTGCATCCCCTGGCGCTCTTTTTCCATCGCCTGCAGCGCTTTCTCGCGAAACGCCGGGGAGTCGTCGGTAATAACCGGGTTGAAGGTCGGATCCATGGTGCCCATCTGCGGCTGGTGATGCACTGCAATGCCGCAGCCAGGGAACGCGCCGGTGATAAAGAACTGCGCGGTGGCAACGGTGCGCTGCAGGCTGTTGGCATAGGCGTAAACCGCGTTTTCCGGCGGGCACTCGCCGCTGGTCACCAGCTTCTGCTGCGCCAGCCATTCGCGCATATAGTGGCCCATATAGACTTCCAGCACCCCGCCTTTGGTGGTCAGCTGGCCGCCCGGCACATCCCACTGCGGCCAGGCTTTCGCTGTCGACTGCTCCAGCACGCTGCCGTTATTGGCCAGCGGCGCACGCAGGTTGTGACGGCTCATGATCAGCACCTGCTGCAGCTGATACCCCTCCGGGGCGGCAGTGTCCTGCGCCTGAGCGCCAGCGGATAACATCACCGCGCCCGCTATGGCGGCGGCAAGTAGACGTTTTTTCATCCCTTCATCCTTAGTCATTTATTATCATCGCGTTAATTGTGACGGATTTATGACATATTTCCTGGTAATCGCTCGCAAACTTAGACCGCAGCCGAAAATTTCCCCTGCCGGGCAAATAGTTTTATAATGAAACAATTAACCTGGAGGCCTTCGTGAAACGTACCCGTCTGGAAAACAGCTGTTGCCCTATAGCCCGCTCCCTCGATGTTATCGGCGACTGGTGGTCGCTGCTGATCGTCCGCGATGCCCTGCGCGGGGTGCGCCGTTTTAGTGAATTCCAGAAAAATCTCGGCATCGCCAAAAATATGCTCGCCGGGCGGCTGAAAATGCTGGTGGATGAGGGTATCCTGCGCCTGCAGCCGGCCTCCGACGGCAGCGCCTGGCAGGAGTATGTCCTGACCGACAAGGGTCGCGCCCTGCAGACAGTGCTGGTCGCCCTCTCCCAGTGGGCAGACGACTATCTTTTTGACCCGAACGAACCGGCGACCCGGCTCATTGACCGTCAGCAGCGCCAGCCCCTGCGTAAGCTGGTCCTGCAGGCGGCCGATGGCCGTGAGCTGGCCCCGGCAGACATCACGATTGCTATTCCGTTGCACGACTAATCGCTGCTCACGGCAGGCAAAAATAAAAAAAGCCCGGCAAAATAGTTGCATTATTAAACCACTTATTCCATGCTCAACTTGGTTTAATAATAAAACCTTTTACGAGGCTCTTCCCATGACCCAACCATCGCACACTGCTTTTATCACCGGCGCGTCCTCAGGTATCGGCGCGATCTATGCTGAACGACTCGCCGCCCGCGGCTACGATCTGATCCTCGCCGCCCGCCGTGAAGACCGGCTGCAGGCGCTCGCCGATCAGCTACAGTCACGCTTTGCCATCCAGGCCAGCATCCTCAAAGTCGATCTCAGTGAGGAGCAAGGCATTGCCGCTGTAGAGCAACGTCTGCAACAGGATCCCGCCATCGATCTGTTTATTAACAACGCCGGCACAGCGAAAATGGCAGGCTTCCTCGCCAGTACACCGCGCGAGCATCAGGCGATTCACACGCTGAACACCACGGCGCTGCTGCGTCTGAGCTATGCCGCGCTGGCGGCTTTCGCTCCCCGAGGTCGCGGTACGCTGATCAATATTGCCTCTATCCTCGCGCTGCATACGCTGCCAGGTAGCGCGGTCTACAGCGCCAGCAAAGCCTGGGTGTTGAGCTTTACCCGCGGTCTGCAGGATGAGTTTGCCGACAGCGGCGTGCGTATTCAGGTGGTATTGCCGGCGGCGACCGCCACCGATCTCTGGCCGACTTCCGGGGTGGCGCTGGATGCCCTGCCCAGCGGCACGGTGATGACCACAGAGGATCTGGTGGACGCCGCCCTCCGTGGACTGGCGTTGGGGGAGAAGGTCACGTTACCGCCGGTTCATGACCTGAAACTGTGGGATACTTATGAGCGGGCCAGGCTGGCGCTGTTTACCACCGCCCGAACCGGGGAGCCGGCGCCACGGTATCGCTAACCAGCACCTCGCGGCGGTGGTTACTCCGGTAGCGGAACCGCCGTCAGGGTACAGATCGCCTCGTGCTCCCCGCCGCGGCGATCGGTTATCATCACCTTATCGCCCGCTTTTTTACCTTCACAGGGTTTGAGAACCTGCTCCACGATCCGCTCGCGGCTCGCCTGACGTTCACTTTCAGCCTGACTGGCGAAGGCGGTTAGCGCCAGCACCACGCCCAGCAGGCCGAGGGTTTTCTTATACATGTCTTACTCTCAGAACATTCTCATTCGCCGTCAGCGTAACCCTCTGTACGCCATACTTCTGTAAAATCACTTAACGGAGTGTTACGTCATTTCAGGTGAAACTCCGGCGGTCACATTCGTGCGGGAAATATATTATCACAACCCCGGCGGCGGTTATTCTCGCGATGAGACGTCATCTTTCAGACATATCCCGATGTTATCTTCAATCGCGCCCTGTATCTTTTTCCCTTTCTAAACAGAATATTAGGTTGGTCTATGTCGGGTCTTATTCTCTTTATCGTCGCGGTGGCGCTGCTGGGCGTCGCCATTTACAGTCTGGTGTCGTACCTCAAAGAGCGGCGCGCCAGTCAGTTGCCTGTCCATAAAAAGAAGAAATAATACCTTCCGTTCCCTGCCGTTTTCTGCAGATTTCCTGACGCGCCTGTACGGTCCCTTACTGTCGCCAAAACGAAGGCAGGCCCATGAGCCTGCCTTCATTCAACGCCTGGATTCGCCTTTATGACTCTCAGGCCTGCTCCGCTTTCGTCGCATCAAACTGCGGCGGCGGTTTACGAAAGCGCCGGGTCAGATAAGTCAGATACAGCAGGCCAAGCGCCGCCCACACCAGACCGAGCGTTAGCGAGGTAGCCTCGAGGTTGATCCACAGCACGCCCACGGTCAACGCCCCCACCATCGGCAACAGCAGATAGTGCAGACGATCCTTCCAGGTCTTGTTGTAGCCCTTGCGCCGCCAGAAGTGGTTGAACACCGACAGGTTAACGAAAGTAAACGCCACCAGTGCGCCAAAGTTGATCAACGCCGTGGCGGTCACCAGGTCGAAGAACAGCGCTGACAGCGCAACGATACCCACCATAATCACGTTCAGCGCCGGGGTACGCCATTTCGGGTGCACATAGCCAAAAATGCGCTCCGGGAAGACGTTGTCGCGGCCCATCACATACAGCAAACGAGAGACGCTGGCATGGGAGGCCAGGCCCGACGCCAGGGTGTTAACAAAGGTGGTGCACAGGAAGATCGACTGGAACAGCTTGCCGCCCACGTACAGCGCAATCTCCGGCAGCGCGGCATCGGGATCTTTAAAGCGATGAATATCCGGAAAGAACAGCTGCATAAAGAACGACGCGACAATGAAAATAATACCGCCGTACATCGCGGTAAGAAAAATTGCTTTCGGGATCACCCGCGCGGCGTCAGGGGTCTCTTCCGACAGGGTGGTCACGGCGTCGAAGCCGAGAAACGAGAAGCAGACAATGGTCGCCCCGGTGATAATCGGGATCAGGTGCGCATTCTGGCTGATAAACGGCTGCAGCGACCAGACGGTCCCCACCCCTTCGCCTTTGTGCAGCCCCTGCACCACCAGAATAATAAACACCACCATAATCGAGATCTGCACCAGCACGAACAGGGTGTTGAAGTTGGCCACCAGGTTAACGCTTTTCAGGTTCGCAGCGGTCAGAATAGCGACAAAGGTCACTACCCACACCCACGGCGGCACCTCCGGGAACAGCGCCGAAAGGTAGATCTTCGCCAGCAGGACGTTGATCATCGGCAGGAACAGATAATCGAGCAACGACGACCAGCCGACCATAAAGCCAACGTGCGGACTGATGGATTTTTGCGCGTAGGTATAGGCGGAACCGGCTTCCGGGAACTGACGCACCAGTTTGCCGTAGCTGATGGCGGTGAACAGCACCCCGGCCAGCGCCAGCAGGTAAGACGCCGGTACGTGGCCATTGCTGATGCCGGAGACGATGCCGAAGGTATCAAACACCGTCATCGGCGTCAGATAGGCCAGCCCCATCATCACCACTTGCCAGAGTTTGAGGGATTTACGCAGACGCGGTCTGCCCGCCTGAGCGGCGTTATGCGCAGGAAGATTAATAGCCATCGCCCATTCCCCCCTTGCTGATAACAGTTTGCGGGCCCAACGTCCGCGTGACAAACCTGCTTAGCAAAGGGGTAAGGCGTAGATAAAAGGGTAAGACGGACCGGTGAGCGGTAGCTGGCTGGCATCCAATGCGGCCTGAGCGGCCTCCCTCTCCCTGCGGATATTTGAACATCTGCATCATCTCATTTCCTCGTCACACACTGTGTCGTTAACTGAAGCCCCGTTGCCGCCTGCGCTCCTTAACGCGACATCCGGGAAATGGCTGGGCTCCCAGCAAAAAGGACGACCAGGCTCCGCTCAGGCCGTATGATGCTACTGATTACCAAACTCATGGGCCCCTCGCGGGGCGACCATTAGGCGTTTTTCAACATCCACTCGATTTCGGTTTCTGTGATAAGACGCTCAAACTGCAGTAATTCATCATGCTTACAGGCATGGAAAACGTGGCAGAAACGCTCGCCGAGGCGCTCGCGCAGATGATCGTTCTGCATAAACTCCCACAGCGCGTCGCTCTGACGGATCGGGAACGGCAGGCCCTCTTGTTCCAGACCGTTACCCTCCACCTCTTCCTGCAAAGGCAGCTGGGGGTTATCCAGCCCGTGCAGAATGCCGGCAAAAATCGCCGCCATCACCAGATACGGGTTGGCGTCCGCCCCCGCCACGCGATACTCGACGCGGTGGTTCTGCCGCTCGCCGCACGGAATACGCAAGGCCACGGTGCGGTTGTTATGCCCCCACGAAGCCTGCGTCGGGACGTACATCCCCGGCTGGAAGCGGCGATACGAGTTCACGTTCGGCGCCAGCAGCGCCATCGAGGCCGGCATCAGATCGATCATCCCGGCCAGCGCGCGTTTGAGCAGCACAGAGTCTTCCCCGTCGCCGTCCACCAGCACGTTTTCCCCTTTATTGTTCAGCATGCTGATGTGGATGTGCATCCCGCTGCCCGCATGCTCTTCATAAGGCTTCGCCATAAAAGTGGCGTGCATCTTATGCTTCTCCGCCATTAAACGCACGAGACGTTTTAACGCCAGCGCATCATCGCAGGCATCCAGCACGTTATCGGTATGGTGAAGGTTGATTTCAAACTGGCCCGGCGAGGCTTCCGCCACCGCGCCGTCGGCGGGGATCAGCTGCAGTTTGGCCAGCTCGTCGATGTCATAAAGCACGTCGGCAAAGTGGTTCAGGTTATCGACGGAGTAGACCTGGCTTTGGGTGTTGCGATCGTCGGTGCCCGGCGCGCACGGCGGCTGGAGGTAGCCTTCGGCGTCGCGTTTGCGGTCCAGTAAATAGAACTCCAGCTCTACCGCTACCACGGGGAACAGCCCGCGCTGGCGCAACTGCTGCCAGAGGCGGTTGAGTACGTTCCGCGGCTCAACGTCAAAGGGAGCGCCATCTTCATCAACCATGGTCAGCTGTACCTGGGCTATCGATTGTGGGTCAGCCGCCGAAGGCGTTAAGGTGCCGGGTACCGGAATGCAGCTGCGATCCGGTTCGCCCATATCCTGACCCAGGCCGGCCTCTTCCACCACATTGCCAAGAATATCCATTGCAAACACCGAGGCCGGGAAATAACAGCCTTTCTCCAGTTTGCTCAGGCCGGCAACCGGAATGCGCTTGCCGCGGAAGCAGCCGTTCAGGTCGGTAAGGAGGACATCGACATACTGGGTATCGGGGTAGGTTTCGAGGTAGCGCTTCACTTCTTTCGCGAACGCGCTGACCCGTCTCTCTTCCGTCTGCTGAACAAAATTCTCTACTTCTACGATATTGGTTTCCATGATTCACCGCCGTTGGTTTGGTTTCGGCCCTGCACTCAGGCCGTTAAATATAATGTCCACCCCATCGACTGTGTATGCAAATAAATTGTTTGTCAAATGTTAAATTAAGTTTGCAAAGGGCTATTTCCACTGCTAGATTGAGAAAATATTGAACGATATGGCCGTTAAACCCGCTATAGCGGTCATAATTTAGTCCACTTTGTGAGGGCGATCATGGAAAATATAATGTACAAGCCAGTTATTGGCGTCGTGATGTGTAGAAACAGGCTTAAGGGTCACCAGACCCAGACTCTGCAAGAAAAGTACCTGAATGCCATTGTTAACGCCGGCGGACTGCCGATCGCCCTGCCGCATGCGCTGGCGGAGCCGGAGCTGCTGGATGCGTTAGTCGATAAACTGGACGGGATTTACCTGCCAGGCAGCCCCAGTAATGTGCAGCCGCACCTTTATGGTGAAAACGGCGATGAGCCTGACGCCGACCCCGGGCGTGATCTTCTGAGCATGGCGCTGATTAACGCCGCGCTCGAAAGGCGCATCCCCATTTTCGCCATCTGTCGTGGACTGCAGGAACTGGTTGTCGCCACCGGCGGGACTCTGTATCGTCGTCTGTTTGAGCAGCCTGAGCTCCTTGAACATCGTGAAGATCCTGAACTGCCCGTCGAGCAGCAGTATGCGCCGTCCCATCAGGTTGAGGTTCAGGAAGGAGGATTGCTGTCGCAATTGATACCGGGCTGCAACACGTTTTGGGTAAACTCGCTACATGGGCAAGGGGCAAAAACCCTGAGCCCGCAGCTGCGCGTGGAGGCGCGAGCGCCGGATGGACTGGTGGAAGCGGTCAGCGTGAACGATCATCCTTTCGCGTTGGGCGTACAGTGGCATCCTGAATGGAACAGTAGCGAATACGCCCTGTCGCGTATGTTGTTTGATGGTTTTATCACCGCCTGTCAGGGCCATCATGCTGAAAAGCGGCGGCGCTGACCACTACCGTTAAGGAAATGCAAATATGAGCGATGACGGACTGGCGCCAGGGAAGCGTCTGTCAGAGATCCGCCAACAGCTGGGTCTCTCGCAGCGTCGTGCCGCCGAACTGTCTGGGTTAACACATAGTGCCATCAGCACCATAGAGCAGGACAAAGTCAGTCCTGCCATCAGTACGCTGCAAAAGCTGCTGAAAGTCTATGGGCTGTCGCTCTCGGAATTCTTTTCTGAACCCGAAAAGCCGGACGAACCCCAGGTGGTCATTAATCAGGATGACCTGATTGAGATGGGAAGTCAGGGCGTTTCCATGAAGCTGGTTCATAACGGAAATCCGAACCGTACGCTGGCGATGATTTTTGAAACTTACCAGCCTGGAACCACGACCGGGGAGAGAATTAAGCATCAGGGTGAGGAGATAGGCACCATACTGGAAGGTGAGATCGTGCTGACCATTAACGGTCAGTCGTACCACCTGGTGGCTGGACAAAGCTATGCCATTAATACCGGCATCCCGCACAGCTTCAGCAACACCTCGGCAGGTATCTGCCGCATCATCAGTGCCCACACCCCCACCACTTTCTGAATATTTAGCCTGAACCAGGTTCAGGCTTTTTTCAGGCCTGCGGCGGCGGAAATTTTATTTTCGTCGCGGCGAAGAACTCGTAGTAATAACGCCTGCGCCGTACGGAATATTATTTCCTGCTGGCCCTGAAATAATTAACGCCAGTGCATGGCGACGCGCTCCTGAACTATTCAGGGGAATAAAACGGTATTCAACTCCGGGGATACGCTATGCCCTGCGCCCGGCGCAGTGCCCTCGTGCAGCCTGAATACGCCGAACTGATTAATTTGCCGATAATGTTTTTAAGGAGTCATGATGAATTTTCAGCACCTGGCTTACTGGCAGGAAAAAGCGAAAAACCTGGCCATTGAAACGCGCTTATTTATTAACGGCGAATATTGCGCCGCGGCCGATAATACCACCTTTGAAACCATTGACCCTGCCGCGCAACAGACATTAGCCCAGGTCGCCCGCGGTAAAAAAGCCGACGTTGAGCTGGCGGTAAAAGCCGCGCGCCAGGCTTTTGATAACGGCGACTGGTCGCAGGCGTCCCCCGCACAGCGTAAAGCGGTTCTCACTAAATTTGCCGACCTGATGGAAGCCCATCGCGAAGAGCTGGCGCTGCTGGAAACGCTGGATACCGGCAAACCGATCCGCCACAGTCTGCGCGACGATATTCCCGGCGCCGCCCGCGCCATTCGCTGGTACGCCGAAGCGCTGGATAAAGTTTATGGCGAAGTGGCCCCCACCGGCAGCAACGAGCTGGCGATGATCGTTCGCGAACCGATTGGCGTGATCGCCGCGGTGGTGCCGTGGAACTTCCCGCTGCTGCTGGCCTGCTGGAAGCTTGGCCCGGCGCTGGCGGCGGGCAACAGCGTGATCCTCAAACCCTCGGAAAAGTCGCCGCTCACCGCCCTGCGTCTGGCCGGGCTGGCAAAAGAGGCCGGCCTGCCGGACGGGGTGCTGAACGTGATCAGCGGCTTTGGTCATGAGGCGGGACAGGCGCTGGCCCTGCATCCCGATGTCGAAGTCATTACCTTCACCGGATCCACCCGCACCGGCAAGCAGCTGCTGAAGGATGCCGGCGACAGCAATATGAAGCGCGTGTGGCTGGAAGCCGGCGGCAAGAGCGCCAACATCGTCTTCGCCGACTGCCCGGATCTGCAAAAAGCGGTCAGCACCACCGCCGGCGGCATCTTCTACAACCAGGGCCAGGTCTGCATCGCCGGGACCCGCCTGCTGCTCGAGGAGAGCATCGCCGACGAGTTCCTGGCGCGGCTGAAAGCCGAGGCGCAACACTGGCAGCCAAGCAACCCGCTCGACCCGAACACCACCATGGGGATGCTGATTGACAATACCCATGCCGACAACGTGCATAGCTTTATTCGCGGCGGTGAAAGCCAAAGCACCCTGTTCCTCGACGGGCGTAAAAATCCGTGGCCTGCCGCCGTCGGTCCGACCATTTTCGTTGACGTCGACCCGGCCTCTCGCCTCAGCCGGGAAGAGATCTTCGGCCCGGTATTGGTGGTGACGCGCTTCAAAAGCGAAGACGAGGCGCTAAAGCTCGCCAACGACAGCGACTACGGCCTCGGCGCCGCGGTGTGGACCCGCGATCTCTCCCGCGCCCACCGCATGAGCCGTCGCCTGAAGGCCGGTTCGGTCTTCGTCAACAACTACAACGATGGTGATATGACCGTTCCGTTCGGCGGCTACAAGCAGAGCGGCAACGGGCGCGATAAATCGCTGCACGCGCTGGAAAAATTCACCGAACTGAAAACCATCTGGATTGCCCTGGAGTCTTGATCATGACTGAACATACCACTAGCTACTACGCTGCCAGCGCCAACAAGTATGAACCGTTCCCAACGCTGGACGAATCGATAAGCTGCGACGTCTGCGTTGTCGGCGGCGGCTACACCGGCCTCTCGTCCGCCCTGCATCTGGCCGAAAT
This sequence comes from Klebsiella sp. 10982, assembly GCF_048589245.1. Lineage (NCBI taxonomy): Bacteria > Pseudomonadati > Pseudomonadota > Gammaproteobacteria > Enterobacterales > Enterobacteriaceae > Klebsiella > Klebsiella sp. 10982. Next base: position 65,641 of record NZ_JBMAXV010000024.1, on the reverse strand, counting down.
GGGCTACGACGTGGTGGTGCTGGAAGGAGCGCGCATCGGCTTCGGCGCCAGCGGCCGCAACGGCGGTCAACTGGTTAACTCCTACAGCCGCGATATCGACGTCATTGAGAAAAACTACGGCCCGGATGCAGCGAAAATGCTCGGCAGTATGATGTTCGAAGGCGGCGATATCATCCGCGAACGGATCCAGCGTTATCAAATTCAGTGCGATTACCGCCCGGGCGGCCTGTTCGTGGCGATGAACCATAAACAGCTGGAAACCCTGGAAGAACAGAAAGCCAACTGGGAGCGCTACGGCAACACCCAGCTGGAGCTGCTGGACAGAGAGGCCATTCGTCGCGAAGTGGACAGCGACCGCTACGTCGGCGCCCTGCTTGACCACAGCGGCGGCCATATTCACCCGCTGAACCTCGCCATCGGCGAAGCGGACGCCATTCGCCTGAACGGCGGCCGGGTGTATGAGCAGTCGCCGGTCACCCGCATCCAGCACACCAGCCCGGCGGTGGTCAGTACCGCCCGCGGCCAGGTCACTGCCCGCTACGTGATCGTCGCCGGTAACGCCTATCTTGGCGATAAACTGGAGCCGGAGCTGGCGAAACGCAGCATGCCGTGCGGCACCCAGGTGGTCACCACCGCGCCGCTGTCGGAAGAGTTAGCCCGCTCGCTGATCCCGAAAAACTACTGTGTGGAAGATTGTAACTACCTGCTGGACTACTACCGTCTGACCGGCGACAACCGCCTGCTGTACGGCGGCGGCGTGGTCTACGGCGCCCGCGATCCGGACGACGTTGAGCGGCTGATTATGCCGAAGCTGCTGAAGACCTTCCCGCAGCTGCAGGGGGTGAAAATTGACTATCGCTGGACCGGCAATTTCCTGCTGACCCTGTCGCGGATGCCGCAGTTCGGGCGTCTCGATAAAAATATTTACTACATGCAGGGCTACAGCGGCCACGGCGTGACCTGTACTCATCTGGCCGGACGCTTGATTTCAGAACTGCTGCGCGGTGACGCCGAGCGCTTTGACGCTTTCGCCAAACTGCCGCACTACCCGTTCCCGGGCGGCCGCAGCCTGCGCATTCCCTTTACCGCCATGGGCGCCGCCTACTACAGCCTGCGCGACCGACTTGGCGTTTAATCGCCTGCGCCGACGGCCCTGGCCGTCGGCGCCTGCTGCGGGTAGTGCTGCTGAAAATAGTGACGCAGAAACTCCACGGTAGTGCGAATTTTGGCTGAGGTGGCCAGCCGGGAGACATACACCGCCCAGACGTTGGCCGGTTGCCAGTAGTCCGGCAGCACCTGCACCAGATGCCCGCTGGCGATATTCTCCCTGACGTCCCACCACGAGCGCAACGCAATCCCCTGCCCGTCCAGGCACCACTGATGCACAATTTCACCATGATTGGAGGAGAGCGGCCCGGTCACTTTGATGGCGTGCTGTCCCTCTTTGCTGTGCAGTTGCCACACGCCGAACGGCCGGTCGCGCTCTTTGATCACCAGGCAGGGTAACGCGGCCAGATCGCTGAGCTGTTTTGGCAACGGATAGCGGGTAAACAGTGCCGGCGCGGCGCACAGAACGCGTTGATTAGTCGCCAGCTGGCGGGCAATCAGATTCGGCGCGATATCGTCGCCGACGCGAATATCAAGATCCACCCCTTCACTGGCCAAATCCACCAGCCGATCCTGGACATCAAAACGCAGCTCCAGCTGCGGATACTGGCGGGCCAGCGCCGACAGCGCCGGGGCCACTACCCGACGACCAAAGCCGAAGCTACTGATGATCCGCAGCGTCCCCTGGGGGACCTCGCGCACGTCGGAGAGTTCGTCCATCATCTCATCGACATCCTGCAGAATGCGCTGCGCCCACTCGTAGATCCGCTCTCCCTCCTCGGTGATAGCCACCCGGCGGGTAGTGCGGTGCAACAGCCGCACATTCAGAGTTTGTTCCAGCAGGGAGAGGCGCTTGCTGACGAAAGCTGGCGACACGCCAAGCTCTTCAGCGGCAACGGCAAAGCTGGCCCGGCGGGCAACCAGCATAAAGACACGCAGGTCATTCAGCAGCGGCAGATTATTCATGATCTGTGTTTTATGTTTCACCAGTTAGCGTGATTAATTATGAAACAGTCAATTATAGGATAGGCAGCGGGTCAAACATCATCGCTAAAAAGTGAGAACCGCTATGAAAAAAACCTGTCGCATCGCCGCCATTCCCGGCGATGGCATTGGTAAAGAAGTGCTTCCGGAAGGGATCCATGTCCTGCAGGCCGCCGCAAGGCGGTGGGATCTGTCGCTCAGCTTCGTGCCGCTGGACTGGGCAAGCAGTGAGTACTATGTCCGTCACGGGAAAATGATGCCCGACGACTGGCGCGAGCAGTTGCAGGGCTGCGACGCTATCTACTTCGGTGCCGTCGGCTGGCCGGATACCGTCCCCGACCACATTTCGCTGTGGGGTTCGCTGCTGAAGTTCCGCCGTGAGTTCGATCAGTACGTCAACCTGCGTCCGGTACGCCTGTTTCCCGGCGTCCCCTGCCCGCTGGCGGGGAAAAAAGCCGGTGATATCGACTTTTACGTGGTGCGCGAAAACACCGAAGGCGAATACTCCGCGCTGGGCGGGCGCGCCAACGAAGGCACCGAGCATGAGCTGGTGATTCAGGAGTCGGTCTTTACCCGTCGCGGCGTCGACCGTATCCTGCGCTACGCTTTCGAGCTGGCGCAAAGCCGCCCGCGTAAGACGCTAACCTCGGCGACCAAATCCAACGGTCTGGCCATCAGCATGCCCTACTGGGACGAGCGGGTGGAGGCGATGGCTAAACACTATCCCGAGGTCCACTGGGACAAACAGCATATCGATATCCTCTGTGCCCGCTTCGTGCTGCAGCCGGAGCGGTTTGACGTGGTAGTGGGTTCCAACCTGTTCGGCGATATCCTCTCTGACCTTGGCCCAGCCTGTACCGGCACCATCGGCATTGCGCCGTCGGCCAATCTCAATCCGGAACGCATCTTCCCGTCGCTGTTCGAGCCGGTTCACGGCTCCGCGCCGGATATCTACGGTAAAAATATCGCCAATCCGCTGGCGACGATCTGGGCCGGGGCAATGATGCTCGACTTCCTTGGCAACGGCGACGAGCGCTACCGCGCCGCTCACGATGGCATCCTGGCGGCAATCGAACAGACGATCGCCAGTGGTCCGAAGACGCCGGATATGCAAGGAACAGCGTCTACCCGGCAGGTCGGGGAAGCAGTTTGCCTGGCCTTAACCCAATAAGGCATAGCCGCCCCGGTTCACGCTGTGCCACCGGGGCGGCTTACCGGCTTAAAGCTCCAGCTCACGCTGGAGCAACGTCGCGATAGCCTCGCTGCTCTCTGCGGATACCAGCGCCTGGCGGAACTCGGCGTGCATAATGCGCCGCGCCAGCCGTGAAAAAATGCGCATATGCTGGTCACCCGCCGAGTGCTTGTTCAGCGTCAGCATGATCACAAACTGCGCCTCTTCATCGCCCCACGCCACCGGCTGGGCCAGCCGGGCAACGCTGATGGTCGACTGCTCAATATGCTCGGATTTACTATGCGGAATGGCAAAGCTAAAACCCAGTCCGGTGGAGAACACCGCTTCGCGGGCCCACAGATCAGCCTCCAGCTTGCGCGGATAGCGACAGCGTCCGGCCAGCAGCAGATTGTCCGTCATCCCCTTCAACACCTCTTCCTTGCTGCGCCAGTCGCTGTTAAGGGTGATGCACTGGCGGCTAATCAGCGGCACATCCTGCTGGCGCATGCGGAACTGGGCCAGCAGATGCTCCACTTCCAGCGAGGTACGACACTGCATGGCCTGATTCAGCAGCTGGCGGCAGGCGCGGCTGTCCAGCTGCGCCAGACGCGCCTTGGTCGCCGGGATCGCCGGCGCGCTCATGCTCAGCTCATCTAAACCGAGACCGACCAGCAGCGGCAGTACCGAACCTTTGGCTCCCAGCTCGCCGCACAGGCCAATCCATTTCCCCTGGCGGTGTACCGCCTGCACGGCATAGTCCAGCGCGCGTAGAAAGGCTGGATTGAGGCTATTGTAATGGCGCGTCACTTTTGCGTTATCACGGTCGACAGCCAGCAAATACTGCGTTAAGTCGTTGCTGCCGATGCTAAAGAAATCCACCTCTTCGCAGCACTGATCGATGATAAACATCACCGACGGCACCTCCAGCATAATGCCCAGCGGGATCTTTTCATCAAAGGGGATCTGCTCGGCACGCAGCGACTGTTTGGCCTCCGCCAGCCGCTCTTTCACCCACAGAATCTCCTCCATTGAGGAAATCATCGGGATCATAATCTTCAGCGAGCCGTGCGCCGAGGCCCGCAGGATCGCCCGCAGCTGGGTATGAAACAGCGCCTGGTACTCTTCATAAATGCGCACCGCGCGGTAGCCGAGGAACGGATTGTTTTCTGCAGGGATGTTGAGATAGGCCACCGGTTTATCGCCGCCGATATCCATGGTGCGCACAATAATGCTGCGCCCGGCGGCCGGCTCCAGCGCCTGGCAAAAGATGTTGTAGAGTTCGTCTTCCGATGGCGCGCCCGGCCGGTCCATATACAACATCTCCGTGCGGAACAGACCAACCGACTGCGCGCCGTGGTTAAACGCCGCCACCGCTTCTACCGAATGAGCGATATTGGCCGCCACCTCAAGGCGGATACCGTCTTGCGTCTGTCCGGCTTTATCCAGCCATACCTGCTGCTGTTGCTGCATTTGCGCCTGTACCCACGCCTCCTGTTGATAGTAGCGCGCCACCGCCGGACTCAGGTCGACCACCAGCAGCCCGGCGTTGCCGTCAATCTGCACCTGGGTATCGCCCCACGGCAGCACCGCGTCCAGGTCTACCCCCACCAGGGTTGGGATATTGAATGAGCGGGCAAGGATCACGGTGTGCGACGTGGTGCCGCCGCTGCGCAGCAGCAGTCCTTTGAGATGCGTTTTATCCAGTTCCAGAAACTGGCTAGGGGTGAGCTCGTCGGCAAGGCAAATGGCGGCCTCCCGCAGCTGGCCCGGCGCCGGGAAACGGGCTTCGCCGTAGATATGCTGCAACAGCTGGAAGCAGACATCACGCACATCCAGCACCCGCTCCTGTAGATAGCTGTTGCCGGAATCGCGGAACTGGGCGCAGAAGTGGTCGCTGGTGGCGACGATCGCCTGGGCGCAGCTGAGACCGGTGAGGATCCCGCCGAGCAGATGCTGGCGCAGCGAGGCATCCGTCGCCAGCGAACGATGAGCGTCCAGGATAGCGCTGGCGGTGCCGTCATTGTCCAGCAGCCGCAGTTCGATATCTTTCACCAGCAGGCGCAGGCCGTTATCCAGTGCCGCCTGCTCCTGTTCAGGACTGCTGGCGACAGGCAGTTCGCCCAGCTCGTGCAGATCGCGGGATTTGAGATGAATCAGCTTGCCCCCCGCGCTGCCGGCACAGACCGGGCGGGCATGGAACAGCGTTGGGTTCAGCCTTGAGAGGGACGCCGGCACCGGCTGGATGTCCAGCGCCTGAGCCGTGGGCAGCGGTGCGTCGCAATGGGGAAACTCATCCCGCATGAAGGCCGTCAACGCGGCGAACGCCTCAGCTTCATCCTCCCCGTTGATGATCAACTGACAGGCGTCGCCTTTCAGGGTATTCGTGCCGATGATGGCCAGCGCGCTTTTGGCGTTTCCCCCCGTTTCACCGCGCAGATTTCGCCATTCAATCGCCGCGATAAAACGGTTGCATAGCGTTTCGACCAGACTGGCCGGACGCGCATGCACGCCGTTGGGCAAATCACATATAAATTCAATGACCAGAGCCATCGCCTTCCTCCTGAGCAATCCATTATTTCCCCAAAAGGTAATGAAAGAAGAGGCCAGGGACTAGGTGATAAAACTGGCAATTACTGGACTATTGTACACACGATTCTTTTTTATGCCCGCCATCACAATTCCACCCTGTTAGCGCTCATCTTTCAGGTCACGACTAAGATTTGAGGTGGATCGCAATTCTTTTCTCACCTTACAAATATCCAGTAAATGCACTTTTTCTCTACTGTTTTATGCGGCGCCCTTTTTCTAATGTTGAGCCATCAATACTGTCACGGGCCCTACAGCGCTCAGGAGCAAGCAATGAACGAACTGGTGCAAATACTAAAAAATACTCGCCAGCATCTGATGACCGGCGTGTCACACATGATCCCCTTCGTCGTCTCCGGCGGGATCCTGCTGGCGGTTTCCGTCATGTTGTATGGCAAAGGCGCCGTGCCTGATGCCGCGACCGATCCCAATCTGAAGAAACTCTTTGACATCGGGGTCGCCGGGCTGACGCTGATGGTCCCCTTTCTCGCCGCCTACATCGGCTACTCCATCGCCGACCGCGCCGCGCTGGCGCCCTGCGCCATCGGCGCCTGGGTGGGCAACAGCTTCGGCGCCGGCTTCTTCGGCGCGTTAATCGCCGGGATGATCGGCGGCCTGGTGGTCTATTACCTGAAAAAAATACCGGTCCACAAGGTGCTGCGATCGGTGATGCCAATTTTCATTATCCCCATCATCGGCACCTTTATTACTGCCGGGATCATGATGTGGGGGCTCGGCGAACCGGTCGGCGCGCTAACGGCAAACCTGACCAGCTGGCTGCAGGGCATGCGCGAAGGCAGCATCGTGGTGCTGGCCATCATTATGGGCCTGATGCTGGCGTTTGATATGGGCGGTCCGGTGAACAAAGTGGCCTACGCTTTCATGCTGATCTGCGTTTCACAAGGGGTCTACAGCGTAGTGGCTATCGCCGCCGTTGGCATCGCCGTGCCGCCGCTGGGGATGGGGCTGGCGACGCTAATCGGCCGCAAATATTTCACCGCCGAAGAGCGGGAAACCGGCAAAGCGGCGCTGGTGATGGGCTGCGTCGGGGTCACCGAAGGGGCCATTCCCTTTGCCGCTGCCGATCCGCTACGCGTTATTCCAGCCAATATGATTGGCGCCGCCAGCGGCTGCGTCACCGCCGCGCTGCTGGGCGCCCAGTGTTACGCCGGCTGGGGCGGGCTCATCGTGCTGCCGGTGGTCCAGGGCAAACTCGGCTTTGTCGCCGCGCTGCTGGTCGGCGCCTGCGTTAGCGCCGCCTGCGTGATTGTGCTGAAGGCGCTGGCTAAAAAGAAATCATCTGACACCAAAGCCGACGACGAATTAGACCTCGATTTCGAAATTAACTAACAGACTGAAAGGAACAGATTATGACCCACATTATCGCTGTCACCGCCTGCCCGTCGGGCGTGGCTCACACCTATATGGCCGCTGAGTCCCTGGAAAGCGCCGCTAAAGCCAAAGGCTGGCAGGTCAAAGTTGAAACCCAGGGCTCGATTGGCATTGAAAACGAGCTGACGGCGGACGAGATCGCCGCCGCCGATATGGTCATCCTGACCAAAGATATCGGCATCAAATTCGAAGAGCGGTTTGCCGGGAAAACCATCGTACGCGTCAATATCAGCGATGCGGTCAAACGCGCCGACGCCATCATGACCAAGATAGACAGCCACCTTTCCCAGCGAGCCTGAAGCCTTAAAAGGGGCGCCCGCGCGCCCTTCGCCACCACATGGAGTTTGTCATGACGAATCGTACTCAACGCCTGAAAGCCAGTCTCTTCGCCCAACCGCGCGAAATCTCTCTTGAACGCGCCCTGCTGTATACCGAGAGCCATCGGCAAACGGAGGGCGAGCCGGTGATTATTCGCCGGGCGAAGGCCACCGCCTGGATCCTCGATAAGGTGATGATTTCGATTCGTGAAGATGAACTGATTGCCGGCAACCGCACCGTCAAACCGCGGGCAGGCATTATGTCGCCAGAGATGGACCCCTACTGGCTGCTTAACGAACTCGACACCTTCCCGACCCGTCCGCAGGACCGCTTCGCAATAAGTGAAGAAGACAAGCGGATATATCGGGAAACGCTGTTCCCCTACTGGGAAAAGCGCTCGATGAAAGATTTCATCAACGGGCAGATGACCGACGAGGTCAAGGCCGCGGTCCGCACCCAGATCTTCAGCGTTAACCAGACCGATAAAGGCCAGGGCCACATCATCATCGACTATCCCCGCCTGCTCAATCATGGTCTCGGCGCGCTGGTTGCGGAGATAAACACCCTCTGCGAACAGCAACCCGAGAACCCCTTTTACCAGGCCGTGCTGATCCTGCTGGAGGCCTCCCGGCGCCATATTCTGCGCTACGCCACGCTGGCCGAAGAGATGGCTACGCGCTGTCAGGACCCGCAGCGTCGCCAGGAGCTGGCCACCATCGCCGCTATTTCGCGCCATAACGCGCAGCATCGGCCAACGGACTTTCCCCAGGCCTGCCAGTTGTTCTGGTATATGAACATCATTCTGCAGTACGAATCCAATGCCAGCTCGATTTCGCTGGGGCGTTTTGACCAGTATATGCTGCCGTTTTATCAGGCATCGCTAAATCAGGGTCAGGATCCCGCCTATCTCAAGGCGCTGCTGGAGTCGCTGTGGGTGAAATGCAACGATATCGTCCTGCTACGCTCCTCCAGCAGCGCGCGCTATTTTGCCGGTTTTCCCACCGGCTATACCGCTCTGCTCGGCGGGTTGACGGAAACCGGGCGCAGCGCGGTCAATGTGCTGTCATTTTTATGCCTCGACGCCTATCAAAACGTGCAGCTGCCGCAGCCGAATCTTGGCGTGCGGGTCAACGAGCTGATTGACCGCCCGTTTCTGCGCAAAACCGCCGAAACCATCCGCCTGGGCACCGGCATCCCGCAGATTTTCAACGACGAGGTGGTGGTGCCCGCCTTCCTTAACCGCGGCGTATCGCTGGAAGATGCCCGTGATTACGCGGTGGTTGGCTGTGTGGAGCTCTCCATTCCGGGCCGCACCTACGGCCTGCACGATATCGCCATGTTTAATCTGCTAAAGGTGATGGAAATTGTGCTGCAGGAAAATGAAGGGCAACCGGAAGTGAGCTGGGACGGGCTTATCCGCCAGATCCGAGATAAAATTCGCTACTACATCAAGCTGATGGTCGAGGGCAGCAACATTTGCGATATTGGTCATCGCGACTGGGCGCCGGTGCCTCTCCTCTCCTCGTTCATTGCTGATTGTATCCAGCACGGCAAAGACATCACCGCCGGCGGCGCGCGCTATAACTTCTCCGGCGTCCAGGGCATCGGTATTGCCAACCTGAGTGATTCGCTTTATGCCCTGAAGGGGATGGTCTTCGACCAGCAGCGCCTCAGCTTTGACCAACTGATGGCGGTGCTGAAAGCCAACTTCCAGACGCCAGAGGGAGAAAAAATCCGCGCCCGGCTGATCAACCGTTTTGAAAAATATGGCAACGATATCGACGACGTCGACAATATTAGCGCCGATCTGCTGCGTTTTTACTGCAAAGAAGTGGAGCAATATCTGAACCCGCGCGGCGGCCACTTTACGCCCGGATCCTATACCGTCTCAGCGCACGTGCCGCTGGGTTCGGTGGTCGGCGCCACGCCGGATGGCCGGCTGGCCGGCGAACAGCTGGCGGATGGCGGCCTTTCGCCGATGGTCGGTCAGGACGCCCAGGGGCCAACGGCGGTGCTGAAATCAGTGAGCAAGCTGGATAATTATCTGCTGTCGAACGGCACGCTATTGAACGTCAAATTTACGCCGGCGACGCTGGCCGGCGACGGTGGGTTGAACAAGCTGGCAGACTTTTTACAGGCTTTCTGCAAGCTCAAGCTGCAGCATATCCAGTTTAACGTGGTCAACGCCGACACCCTGCGTGAAGCCCAGCAGCGGCCGCAGGACTTCGCCGGTCTGGTGGTGCGCGTTGCGGGCTACAGCGCCTTCTTTGTTGAGCTGTCAAAGGAGATTCAGGATGACATTATCCGCCGCACCGCGCATCAGCTGTGAGGTCATCGACACGCGCCCCGACCGGGCGCGCATTTTTAACCTCCAGCGCTACTCGCTCAACGATGGCCAGGGGATCCGCACGTTGGTCTTTTTTAAAGGCTGCCCCCACACCTGCCCGTGGTGCGCTAATCCCGAGTCAATCTCCCCAAAAATTCAGACCCTGCGCCGGGAGAGCAAATGCCTGCACTGCGCCCGCTGCCAGCAGGACGTCGCCGAGTGTCCGTCCGGCGCATGGGAGCAGATCGGTCGCGACGTAACGCTGGACACCCTGCTGCAGGAGGTGCTGAAAGACGAGGTCTTCTTCCGCGCCTCCGGTGGCGGTGTTACCCTCTCCGGCGGCGAAGTGCTCATGCAGGCCGAATTTGCCGCCCGCTTTCTCCGGCGCCTGCGCCAGTGGGGGATCCATACCGCCATCGAAACCGCCGGCGACAGCGCCTTCAGCCGTTTTTTACCGCTGGCCGAAGCCTGCGATGAAGTGTTATTCGATTTAAAAATCATGGACCCTGAGCGGGCGCGGTCGCTGCTGCGAATGAATCAGCCGCGGGTCATGGACAACTTTCGCCAGCTGGCAGCGCGAGACATCAACCTGATCCCGCGAGTGCCGCTGATCCCCGGTTACACCATGAGCCTTGAGAATTTTCGTCAGATTCTGGCGTTCCTCGCGCCCTTCGCGCTTAAAGAAATACACCTGCTGCCGTTTCATCATTATGGCGAGCCAAAATATCGTCTGCTGGGCAAACGCTGGCCGCTGGCTGGCGTAAACGCCCCAGAAGAAGCAGAAATTCTTCCTTACCGGGCGCTGGCCGAAGCGGCCGGCTTCCACGTCACTATCGGCGGTTAACGCCAAGAGGATGTTATGGACTTCAATATCGTCGCCGTCACCGCCTGCGTCAGCGGAGTGGCGCACACCTATATGGCCGCTGAACGGCTGGAAAAGGTCGGTCATCATGAAAAATGGCACCTGAAGGTGGAAACCCAGGGCGCGCTCGGGGTGGAAAATCGCATTACCGCGGAAGATATCGCCCGCGCCGAAGTGGTGCTGCTGGTGACGGATATCGAAATTGATGACGCCCAGCGCTTTTGCGGCCTGCGGACAATTAAAACCAGCATTCAAAGCTTCCTGCTGCAGCCGCAGCAGATCGTCGAGGCCGTGAAAAGCATCATGAAGAAGCCGGTCGTCTATCTGGAGATCCCCTGACCGGCTCCGGGCCTTACTCTACATCCAGCAGCCACTTTTGCGCCGGCGTCAGGCGGCTTGCCGTCTCGGGCGTCAGCCAGCGCCGCTGGTCCTGCTGCGCAGTATCCGCGCGATCGATATATAACCCATGCAGCACACGTCGTCTGCTGCCCTCACGATTACGCGTACCGCCGTGCCAGGCGTGGGCGTTGTAAATCATCACGCTCCCGGCCGGCGCGGCGAAAACAATTTCTTCAGGGTGGGTCAGCTCCGGGTCGGCCAGCACCTCCTCCGGTAACTCGGGGCGAAGATGGGTACCGGGGATAATCCGCGGCGCACCGTTGGCGGCGCTCAAATCGTCTATCGCCCAGATGGTATTCACCAGGTGGACTTTAGGAAAATCCGGGCGCGGCTTTTTCCAGTCGGCGTGCAGCGGCTGATGGCCGCCGTTATACAGCGCCTCGCGCGCGTTCAGACTGGAGACTTTAAAATCGCCGTTGAAGATATAGCGGCAGGCGGAGAGGATCAGCGGGTGCGACCAGACTTTCTCCCAGATAACGCCTTTATTCACCAGGTTGGCGATCCGCGTCGCCGTCGCCTCCTGGTGGTGTTCCATCGCCAGATTGTCACCTTCACGTTCCACCAGGGTATCAATTAGCTGGCGCATTTCGCTCAGCCACTGAGCGTCTACAACGTTATGCACAATGGTGTAGCCGAGGGTGTCGAGCTCGTATTTCATTTGTGCGCTAAGCGCCAGACCGGCGCCCAGCGCATCGAGAAAGCTAGCCGAGGATGAGTTCATTTTGCGTTCCTTTTTAACGTTCCGATAACACAAACAAACTCTACTGGTCCACACGGGGTATGACAGGAGGGGAGCGCTACGAAAAACTGGACATACGTACGCGAGCCAACAAAATGTGATGGGCATCAACAATCTCGTTTCCGGTGATGCATGCGCTGCACCTGGCCGGGAATTCGCGGCGCAAAATGGCGAAACAAACGCTGCCTGGCAGGAAAAAATAGCTTACCATCAACGGGATAATGCGCATTCTGAGGGCAAGCAATGATTGAAGATCTGCCGGATATTCTGCATCGGTTAATCAGTCAAAAAGATCACTTACAGGTGAGATTTCCTGAACCGGATATCTCCGTGCCTGCCCTCGCCTTCAACGTGCCGTTTCCACGTCTGGAAATAGTGCTGGAGGGCCAGCTTACTGAGCAGGGACTGCCGCTGGCCGCCTCGACGTTAACCACCCTGCAGGTGCTGTACGTTCAGGCGGGAAAATGGACGCTGCCACAGTGGACCGGACCGGCAACCACCCTGAGCGTCCTGTTTGGCCGGCAGAAGCTGGGTTTCAGTATTCAGCGCTGGGACGGGAAAAGCCTGCACACGGAAAAACAGAGCGTGGCCCGCCTCGGGCCGCGCGTGGGCTCCTACCTGCTGCTGAGCCTGAATGAAGTCAGCCTGCAGCCCGATCCGCTGACCGCACGGCTGGTGGTCGCTGCGCTGCTGAGTCACTGTCGTGAACAGCTGGTCGGGCTGGAGATGCGCGTCAGCCGCAGTCGGGATCTGTTCCTCGCCGTCCAGGACTACCTCGAGGAGAATCTTAGCCTGCCGTTAACGCGGGAATCGGTAGCCAAACGTTTTCACATCACGCCCAACTACCTTTCGCATATTTTTCAGAAATCAGGCTCGGTAGGATTTAATGAATATCTGACGCGGGTACGCCTGGAAAAAGCGAAGCAGCTGCTGCGCGGCTATGACCTGAAGGTAAAGGAGATCGCTCATAACTGCGGCTTTGTCGACAGCAACTATTTTTGCCGGGTGTTCAAACGTTACACCGAACGCTCGCCGTCGGAGTATCGGCGACACTGCCGCAGCGCACAGCAGGCCTAACCTTCAGCCGGGGAATATTATGCCCACTCCACGCGTCCGCGCCCGTTGTGCTTGGCTTTGTACAGCGCCTCGTCGACTTTGCGGATAAACGTCTCCTGGGCTTCGCCTGGCCGCCACGTTCCGACGCCAATGCTGATCGACAGCGGCGTTTGGTTATTGATCAGAATGGTACGGGCATTATTGAGGATATCCTGCGCCAGGGCATGCAACTCCGGCTCTGACTGGCCGTCGACGATGATGGCAAACTCTTCACCGCCGATACGCGCCGGCTGGACGTGTTCGCCGGTCAGTTTCGCCAGCTGTTTCCCCAACGAAAATAACACCTCATCCCCCACCAGATGCCCCCAGGTATCATTAATTTTCTTAAAAAAATCGATATCCAGGATCATCAGTCCCAGCCCCTGTCCGGATTTCTCGCGGATCGTGTCGATGAAAAAACGGCGGTTGGGCAACTGAGTGAGTTCATCCTTCAGGGATTGCGAGCGCGCATCAACATACAGCAGATTGATCCGCTCAATAATTTTGTAGACCCCCACCACGGTAAATAACATCCCGGAAAGGCGCAGCAGATCTTCGCAGTAATAGCCCATCCAGCGCGGCTGCACCACGATCTCATCCATTACGTCAAAGGTGCCACCGGCAATCCACAGCAGCAGCCCATAGCGCACCCAGTTAACGGCAATATGGCTCATCCGCACCCTGGCAGAGCTCCAGAGCATAAACACCAGAAACAGTAAGGCCAGCAGATCGATATAGAGTCCGGGGTTGGCCAGGATCTCACCCAGCGTGCCAATCGGCGGCGATACCAGCGCACAGCCGACAGCGACGGCGACGATAACCAGCAGCGCAGGCAGGAGCGTCCCCCGGGGCAGAGCGGCCGAAATGGGGCGATTCGCAGGATGTTGGCATTCAGGCATAGCGATGTCTCATGGTAACAGCAGGGCCGATCGCGGGACAGAATAGCAGGTAAGCGCAGCGGGACGAATGAAAAAGCGTCGCATAGGTCAATGACGGCGTGGTGGACTGACCCCGCGGAATTGTTCCAACGTACTACCACTCCATGGCGACGAGGTCAGTGGCGCGGATACTATCGGCTTCATCCGCCATCTGATTAGCATTCTGTGCGGCACCGCTGTAACCCGGCGCCGCCTGCTCAGGGATTAGCCGCTAAACACCCGCGCCTTGCCGCTGACCGTCAGTTGCACCGTCGCGCCGGGCTGCCACGCCGGCTGGCTGACGGTTCGCAGCACTATTGGCCGATCTTGCCCGACCATCGACAGCGTCAGTGTGGAAAGATGGCCTGAAAAATCGACATCGCGAATGGTCGCCGTACTCTCCTGCGGGGCGCTCACGCTGACGCTGAGCTGTTCCGGACGCAGCATCACCTTTCCTTCACCAGCAGGATGCAGTGCGTCCGTCGCCAGATCGCCCAGCACGCAGCTTGCCCTTCCGGGGCTCAGACGTGCGGGAAGGATCAGGGCATCACCAAGAAACAGCGCCGTCTCTTCATCCACCGGCTGCGAGTAAACCGCCAGGGGGGTCCCCACCTGAGCGAAACGCCCCTCGCGCATCACCGCCACCTGAGTGGCGAACGACAGCGCCTCGTTCTGGTCATGAGTCACCAGAATCGAGGCGATACCCGTCTCGGCCAGCAGATCGGCGGTCGCTTTACGCGTGCTGGCGCGCAGTCCGGTATCCAGTGCCGAAAACGGCTCATCCAGCAGCATTAGCGCCGGCTGCTGCGCCAGCGCGCGGGCCAGGGCAACGCGCTGCTGCTGACCGCCGGAAATTTCGTGTGGCCAGTGGCGCGCCAGGCCGTGATCGAGGGCAACCATCTCCATCAGCGCGCCCACCCGGCGACGTTTCTCCTCGCGGCTGACGTCCAGCCCCCAGGCGATATTGTCCGCAACATTGAGATGAGGGAACAGCGCTCCCTCCTGCGGGACATAGCCGATCCGTCGCTGATGCGCGGGGACAAACGCCCCCTCGGCGAAAAGAGGCGCTCCGTGCATAACGATCCGCCCGCTGTCGGGCGTTTCGAAGCCGGCAAGAATGCGCAGCAGCGTGGTTTTTCCCGAGCCTGACGGACCCACAATGGCCGTCCGGCTCCCCGGCGCCACCGTCAGATTGAGATTATCGAGGACCCGCACGTCGGCGAAGGATTTCGAAATAGAAGACAATTCCAGCATGTTACAACCCTGCCATTTTTTTCGACTGCATATAAAGAACCGCGGTCAGCGGCAGCGAAATGACGATCATCAGTAGCGCGTACGGCGCCGCCGCCACATAGTCGATCTCGCTGGTTAAGGCCCAGAAGCCGGTCGACAGGGTGCGGGTGCCTAGTGGCGAGAGCAGCAGCGTGGCGGTAAGCTCATTGCTCACGCCGAGGAACACCAGCGCGGCGCCGGCGGTCGCCCCCGGGGCGGCAAGCCGCATGGTGATGCTCCACAGGGCGCGGGCCGGGCTGCGTCCGAGGCTACGGGCGACGTTTTCCAGTTCCACCGGCGCCTGAGCGATACCGGCGCGCAGGTTAATGAGCGCGCGCGGCATAAACATCAGCAGGTAGGCGAGAAACAGCGTCACTTCCGTCTGGTACACCGGGCGGGCATAGTGGATGGTGACGGTCACCAGCGCCAGCGCGGTGACGATGCCGGGCAGCGAGCTGGTGATGTAATTACACCCCTCCAGCAGGCGGAACAGCGGACACGGATAGCGCACGCCGAGCCAGGCGATGGGGATCGCGCAGGCCGTTGTCAGCAGCGCCCCGCCCGCCCCCAGTAACAAGGTTTGGCGCAGCGAATGCCACAGATCGGCATGCAGCCAGTTGTCGATGCCCCCCAGCCATAGCCAGCGGCACAGGACCAGCAACGGCACTCCCATCGCCAGCATCACCAACAGCAGAAGCAGTAGCTGCGCGCTAAAAGCGGCCCCTTTTCCCAGCACCAGGCGTTGCTGCTCGCGCGCCGCCCCGGCGCCGATACGCGCGTAACGCGCTTTACCGCGTGAGGCGCTCTCCAGCAGCAGGATCGCCAGACAACACAGGGCCAACACGCCTGCCAGCATGTTGGCGGCCGGACCGCTGAAGGTCGACTGGAACTGATCGTAAATAGCGGTGGTGAAGGTATCGAAGCGGATCATCACATACAGGCCATATTCCGCCAGCAGATGCAGGGCCACCAGCAGCGCACCGCCGCAGATAGCCAGTCGCAACTGCGGAAGCACCACCCGGAAAAAGACTTTCCACGGCGGCGTGCCCAGCGATGCGGCGACATCTTCAAGGGTAGGATCGAGGCGGCGCAGCACGGCTGCCACCGGCATATAAATAAACGGATAGTAGGCCAGCACCGAGAGAAACACCCCGGCGGAGAGGCCATGCAGCGATGGCACGGCGCTGATCCAGGCGTAGCTCTGGACAAAAGCCGGAATCGCCAGCGGCGCCACCGCCAGCGCCGCCCACAGCTGCCGACCGGCCAGCGCGGTACGTTCCGTCAGCCAGGCCAGCGTCACGCCGAGCACAATGCTGATGGGGACCGCCAGCATCGTCAGCCACAGGGTATTGTTGAGCAACTCCCCGACCCGCGGACGAAAGACCAGCGCTTTGATCGTCAGCCAGCCGGTGTCGAATCCGACGGCCACCACAAACCCTAACGGCAACAGCGCCAGCAATGAAAACAGCAGCGCTAACGCAACCATCGGAAATGCAGGACGCCTGCGCTCGGGCAGGCGTCCTGTTTTCTTTCCGAGCGACAGACTCAGAACAGACATAGCAACATCACTTCCTCAGGATCAGAGCAGGCCAGCCTGCGTCATCAGCTCAATGACCTTTTTGCTGTTCAGCGAGGAAGGTTCCACCTTCGGTGCATCCAGATCTTTCAGCGGGGTCAGTTTCGGGTTAGAGGCCGCGTCTACCCCCACCGCATATTCGAAGGCGTTATTGGTGCGTAGCGCATCCTGCCCCTGCTTGCCGGTGATCCATTTAATAAACGCCTGCGCCTGCGCTTTATGTTTGCTGGAAGCCAGCACGCCGCCGCCGGAAAGGCTGACGAAGGCGCCCGGATCCTGATGTTTGAAGTAATACAGTTGGGTGTTTTTGCTGTTCTCGCCGGTTTTTGACTGGTCGACGAAGCGATAGTAGTGGTAGATCACCCCGCCGTCGATCTGCCCGGCGTTGACCGCTTTCATCACCGTGCTGTTGCCTTTGTAGGCGACAAAGTTGGTTTTCATCGCCTTCAGCCAGTCGAGAGTCGCCTGCTCACCCTTCAGCGCCAGCATCGCGCTGACGATAGCCTGGAAATCAGCCCCCGATGGTGAAGCCGCCCAGCGCCCTTTCCACTCCGGTTTTGCCAGATCCATCAGGGAATGCGGCAGTTGCGCCTCGCTGATTTTCGCCGGGTTGTAGACGAAAACAGTGCTGCGGGCGGCGATGCCGATCCAGCGCCCATGCTGCGGACGGTATTGCGCCGGAACCTGCTGCAGGGTGGCGGCATCCAGCGGGGCGAAAAGTTTGGCATTATCGACCAGCACCATCGACGGTGAGTTCTCGGTCAGAAACACATCGGCCGGCGACGCGGAACCTTCCTGAACCAGCTGATTACCCAGCTCGCTGTCATCGCCATTGCGCAGCGTGACCTTAATACCCGTCTCTTTGGTGAATCCATCCACCCACGACTTCACCAGATTTTCGTGCTGAGCGTTGTAAACCACGATCCCATCGTGACCGTCAGCCGCCATTCCCTGCGGCGCCAGAAACAGAGAAGCGGCAACCAGCGCTGCCGTGCGGAAAGGCGATAAGCGAAACTTCATGAACGCATCCTTAATGAAATGGGACAATAAACGGTGAATAGCCTGAACGGAGGGGATTAAATCACAGCAAAAAAAGAATGATAATGAAAACAATTATCATAAACTTAAAAAAGCAAAAAATAACGTCGGCGCACCACTCTGGATGGGAAAATGCTTAAAAACATACCGCACCGGAATTTATATTAAGAAAACATTAAATTTCGATTTTTTATTGTCGGTGGAAAAATCTGCCGTTGTTACATGCGGTAAGCGGCCTTGCCAGTGGGTATTGTGATATGGATCATATTTTTAATATGCTCAATCATCGCGAAAGATTTCCCCCTTCTACGATCATTGAAAAGCCTTTACCGCCAGATGGACGGTTCCCTTTATGCCTAATTACCTTAGCACGCTAAATAAATGAAAGAGATAAAGCGGCGAAATGCATGGATTGCCTTTTCTCTGGCACTGGTGGTATTTCTTGCTGGCGTGTTTGTCATTAACTGGCAATTGTGGCATTCAGACCAGGCTGCCCATGTCGATGACGCCAAACAAGCGGCGAAGAAAATCGCCGTGATCCTTGATGAGGCGCGTGCCGCAACGGCCACTGCACTGAATGTCAGCAGTGCCGGTTGCTCCGGTCAGGGTCAGTTCCAGCTCGGAACGGAAGCCGCGCTGCAGCCACATCTGCGTACTATCCTGCTGGTAAAAAACGGCAAGGTGTGGTGCTCGTCACTGCCAGGTAACCGGGTTTTGACGCTCCATGCTGAGGCATTACCGGACGAACCGCTGCTGTTGTTGCCATCCCGAATGATGGTCAATAAACGACCGGTACTGATCTATCAAACACGGTCGGCAGAGGTCAAAGTTATTGTCAGTATCAGCGACGTGCATCTGCGCGATGCCCTGTATAGCGATACGGATAACGACGGGCTCGCACTCTGGGTACAGAACCAGATGATCGCCAGATATGGCGATGTACAAACGCTAACAAACCAGCCTCAGTTGGGCGTATTTTCCTCAGCGGACTACCCGTTTCGCATCGTCTATCCTGAGTCTCCCTTTTTTAGCCCCGGTCGCTTATTTCATAATGGTTTCGGTCTGTTGATTTTTATTTTCTCCGTTTCGCTGCTGTTCTATTTCCTGCTGCGGAAATACCTCAATGTGTATACCTCAGAAGAGGAAAACCTGCGCTATGCGATAACCCAGGGCGATATCGTTCCCTTTTACCAGCCGCTGGTGAATGGGAAAACCGGGGAGATATACGGCGTGGAAATTCTCGCCCGCTGGCAAAACACCACCCCCCAATGGCGTTCGCCCGCGGAATTTATTCCGCTGGCCGAACGTACCGGCTTAATTATTCCCCTAACCCGCAGCCTGATGGCGCAGGTTAACGCGCAGATGAGACCACTCTTTAGTAAACTTCCGGATGGGTTTCATATTGGCCTCAATATCAGCGCGTCCCATATTAACGCCCCAACGTTTATCGATGATTGCCTGCACTTTCAGCACGGTTTTGAGGGTAAAGCGGTAAAGCTGATGCTGGAGATCACCGAACAGGAACCGCTGTTGCTCAACGGCGCGGTTGTCGACAAACTCAATAAATTGCACAATCGCGGGTTTTCCATCGCGCTGGACGATTTCGGCACCGGCTATTCCGGGCTTTCCTATCTTCACGAGCTGGTTTTCGACTATATCAAAATCGATCAGAGCTTTGTTGGCCGCGTGACCGTTGAGGCACCGTCTAGCAAACTGCTGGACTGCGTGATAGAGATGGCGCGGACGTTGTCATTGCGCATCATTGCCGAGGGCGTCGAAACTCAGGCCCAGCTGGAATATCTTAATCGCCAGAATATTCATCTGCTGCAGGGCTATTATTTCTGGAAGCCGATGCCCTACGTCGCGCTGGTCATGCTTCTTCTGAGCAAACCCAAAGCGAAGATTATCGAACAATAAGCGGGCGCTCCATAACCCGCTGGCAACCCTGACCGCATAAACGTTATAACGAGGTGAACGCGTTTAACACATCCTGGCGGGTCTCCTGAATGGCAAAGATGCGATCCATACGGGTGAGCTTAAACAGGTTTTTAATCGTGTCATTGAGCGAACACAGCGCCAGCTCGCCCTGACCATTGACGCTTTTCAGAATGGATACCAGCGCGCCAAGACAGCTACTGTCAATGAAATCGACGTGACTCAGATCCAGCAGCACATTTTTGGTATCCGGATCGATAGCCTCCAGAACCTGCTGCTTAAACGCCTGCACGACGGAAGCATCCAGTCGGCGCACCAGTGGCACAATAATTTTTACGCCCTGCTCGGTGTGTAATTCAACGTTCATGCTCATCCTCAATAGTGACTGATATTCGTCGACGAGTCCCTTTTTTGCCCGGCGTGTTCGCTCTTTAGCTGGTGATACCCCAAATATCCCGGGCGTAGCCACGTATGGTTCTGTCGCTGGAAAATTCGCCCATCCGGCAAATATTGAGTAAGGCCCGACGGTGCCATTGTTCCGGCTGTTCAAAATCGATCATCGCCTGCTGCTGCGTCTGGCAATAGCTGTCGAAATCCAGCAAATGGCAGTAATGATCGCCCTCCACCAACATATGGTGAAGCGGCGCAAATAGCTCACGATCGGCGGTAAACAACCCAGACACCAGGGTATCGACAACACGCGCAATAGCCGGATTCTGATGATAGAAAGTATGGTGATACCCGATGCGCCGGCTCTCTTCAATCTCTTCCGCCACGGCACCAAACAGATAAAAATTGTCCGCCCCCACGGCCTCGCGAATTTCGATATTCGCCCCATCATAGGTACCGATAGTTAACGCGCCGTTCATGGCAAACTTCATATTGCTGGTGCCGGAGGCCTCGGTACCTGCCGTGGAAATCTGCTCGGACAGATCCGTCGCCGGAATAATTTTTTCCGCCAGCGAGACTTTATAGTCTTCGAGGAAAACGACTTTAAGTTGTCCGGCAATCTGTGGGTCGCGGTTAATTTTTCGGGCAACGGTGTTAATTAACTGAATAATCAGCTTCGCCATTCGATAGCCCGGTGCCGCTTTGCCCGCAAACAAATGCACCTTAGGCGCGATAGTCTTCCCTGTCTCTTTGATATCCAGGTAAAGCGCGATCACGTGAAGAATATTGAGCAACTGACGCTTATATTCATGGATACGTTTGACCTGACAATCAAACATCGCCAGCGGATCCAGCGCGATGCCGTAGCGTTGAGCCACCAGCTGGCTGAGCACGGTTTTGTTGGCAAATTTAATGGCCCGGATGTTATCAATAATAGCGGTATCATCGGCCAGGCTTTCCAGACTGGACAGCAAGGGTAAATCGGTCGGCCACCCTTCTCCCAGCTGTTGGTGCAAAAATGCTGCCAGGCCGGGGTTCGCCTGCTGCACCCAGCGACGCGGCGTAACGCCGTTGGTCTGATTAATGAATTTCTCCGGGGTCAAAAAATAAAAGTCGGGCACCAGTTGTTTCTTGACCAGCTCCGAATGCAGCCATGCCACGCCGTTCACGCGATGGCTACCGACAATGGCCAGATTGGCCATACGAATTTGCTTATCGTGATGTTCATCGATTAAAGACAGCGAAGATAACAGATGATTTTTATCCGGCCAGCGCCGGGCCACCTCTTCAAGGAAACGATGGTTGATCTCAAATATAATTTGCAAATGACGCGGCAGCAGTTTTTCAAACAGCGTTACTGGCCAGGTCTCCAGCGCTTCCGGCATCAACGTATGATTAGTGTAGGCACAGGTGTTTTGCGTTATTTCCCACGCCTGCTCCCACGGCAGTCGGTATTCATCCACCAGGATCCGCATCAGCTCCACGACCGCTAATGCCGGATGGGTATCATTAAGCTGAATAGCCACATGCTGCGACAGGAAAGAAATATCGTCATTAACTTCGGCATAATCACGGAATATATCCCGCAGCGTACAAGCCACCAGAAAATATTCTTGCGTCAGCCGCAACTCTTTTCCGGTGAGCACCTCATCGGATGGATAGAGTATTTTTGAAATATTCTCCGATGCAATTTTATCACTCACTGCCTTAATATAATCGCCGCGATTGAAAATATGGATATTAAAGGAGTCAGAGGCCACCGCGCTGTAGAGCCGCAGCTTGTTGGTCGTCGTATCCCGGTAGCCGGAAACAAAATAATCATGGGGAATACCGACGATGGTTTTCCAGCCCAGCCACATTGGATTGTAATTGCCATCAATATCTTCGCTGTGTTCGATATATCCCCCCAGCGGGACCAGGATTTGCTGAGCATGATGCGCCACCAGCCATGGTGAATGCATGGAGTGCCAGTCATCCGGATGCTCGATCTGCTGGTCATTTTGAAAGGATTGGCGAAACAGACCATATTCGTATTTGATGCCATGCCCGGATGCAGCAATATCAAGGGTAGCCATCGAGTCGATAAAGCATGCAGCTAAACGCCCTAACCCGCCGTTGCCCAGCGCGGCATCTGGCTCTTCGTCAAGGAGCTGATCAAGATCAAAACCCAGGTCGTGCACCACCTGACGCATCTCCGCCAGTAAATTCATATTTAGCAGGTTATTACGCAACGACTGGCCCAGTAAAAACTCCATCGACAGATAGTAAACACGTTTTTTACGTTGTTCACGTTGCCGCGTCTGGCTCGTCAGAAAATGGTCCTGTTGAAAATGACGAATGGCCAGCGCCACCGCGTTAAAAATATCGCCATGCGTAGCTTTATTTAAGCTAACACACAATGCGTACTTTAATTGCTGTTCAACTAACGCCCGTAATTCTTTGATATTTTGCGGGTTAATGACAGGCATGCTGACCTCACTGGTCTCTGTATCTGTGTAAAAACCATGGCAGGTAAATCATCATTTTTCCAAGTATAGACGAAGATATTTTGCCGAATGGTTTTTATTCCTCAGCACCATTGCCGTTTATAACGAGAGGCTAATAATTAAAATAACAACACGTTGCATTGGATGGATCGTCATCTTTTGCCAGCGATAACGCTACAGGCAAGGCGGGTTTGCGGGGTTGGGAAGTGAAAGCGCCGTCAAGACGGTCGTGGGGAAAGCAAAAAGGGGTTACCTTTCGGTAACCCCTTCTTTTATATGGCGGAAGCGCAGAGATTCGAACTCTGGAACCCTTTCGGGTCGCCGGTTTTCAAGACCGGTGCCTTCAACCGCTCGGCCACACTTCCGGTGTGAGGCGCACTATAAACACCTCGGCGGATGCTGTAAAGCACCATTTTGTTCAACTGCCTTAAAAACAAACAATTTTGTGTTATTCGTCTGAATTTCAGGCAGTTCGCGCAGAAAATCAGCGCCCTCACCGCTATCAGAGGACTATTTTTTAATGTACATGTCTTTAGTGTAGTAATACCCCAGCTTATCCGGCGTGAAACCGCCCACCCTGGGTTTCACTAAATGGGTGCGCACATAGTGATAGACCGGAATGGCGGGAACATCCTGCGCCAGCAGATCTTCCGCCTGCTGATAGTATTTGCCCCGGGTCGCCACGTCGGGGGCTTTCGCCGCGTTGCGCAGGGCCGCGTCGTAAGCCGGGTTGCTGTACTGACTGGTATTCTCACTATCCCCGGTACGGAAAGTATTGAGGAAGGTGGCGGCATCGTCGTAGTCGGCGATCCAGGCATAGCGGACGGCGTCAAAGTTATGCGTATGCATGGTATCGAGCATCGTCTTCCACTCCTGGTTTTGCAGCTTCACCTCGACGCCGAGGTTTTTCTTCCACATTGAGCTGGCGGCGATGGCGATACGCTGGTGCGATTCAGAGGTGTTATACAGCAGGGAAAAGACCAGCGGATGGCTTTCATCATACCCCGCCTGCGCCAGTAGTTTTTTCGCCTCGGCAATTCGCTTCTCGCGCGGCCAGCTGGCGTAGTCCGGGTTGTGCAGCGTCACGCCGCCGATATCCGGTTGACTGATCAGCCAGGCCGGGCGCTGCCCCTGGCCAAGCACTTTTCCGGCAATGATATCTTTATCAAGCGCCATATTCAGCGCCCGACGCACGCGGGCGTCGTTAAACGGCGGCCGGGTAGTATTGAATTCGTAGTAATAGGTCGCCAGCTGCGGCGAAACGTCCAGCTGGTCGCCCATGGTTTTCTGCAACTGCGCAAACTGATTGATCGGCACCGTATAAACAATATCAATCTCCCCCGCTTTGTAGCGGTTGACATCGGCGGCCTCCGAAGTGATCGGCAGGTAAGTCACTTTATTAATAACGGTGTGCGCATTATCCCAGTACTTCGCGTTACGTTCAGCCACCAGCCGCTCATTCACCACCCATTGGGTCAGCTTATACGGGCCGCTGGTGACGATATGCTCTGGTCGGGTCCATTTATCGGCAAAACGCTCCACCAGCACTTTGTCGATCGGTACCAGCGAAGGGTGCGCCAGCATCGCCAGGAAGGCGGCATTCGGCTCGGTCAGAGTGACCTGCAGCGTGGTGTCGTTCAGCGCTTTTACCCCCAGCGTCTCGGGTCCCTTTTGCCCCAGGGCAATTTCGCGGGCGTTGGCGATATGCATATTGCCGGGATAGCTCGCATAGGGCGAGGCGGTGGCCGGCGAGACCAGCCGTTGCCAGCTCCAGACGATATCCTGCGCCGTGATGGCCGTGCCGTCGGACCAGGTCAGACCGGGGCGTAAATGGAAGGTCCATAACAGGTTGTCCTTGTTTTCCCAGCTTTCCGCCAGCCGCGGCTCGATCGCCCCCGCAGGCGTCACGCTGACCAGCCCTTCAAAGAGATCGCTAATGATGTTGAATTCAATATCGCTCTCGACTTTGTGCGGATCGAGTGACGCCGGTTCACTGCCGTTATTTCTGACCAGCTCCTGCTTTTCCGCCAGCTGAGTACCCGGCGGCACCTGCGCCGCCAGCGCCCCGCCGATCGTGGCCAGCATACTTACTGCCAGGAGTGTTCGCGTGATGTGATTTTTGTTGTGTAATGTCATTTCCCTTTGCCTTTGACGTACGGGGCTATCCCCCTCTTCCACACTTAGTCGCAGAAACGCAATAAGGCAATATTTTTCAGTGACCTATAAGATTTCGATCGGCTCAGCGACGCGAAAAGCGAAAATATATCGCTTTTCCCTATCTATATAGAATTTTATGCTAGGCAAAAGCGCTAAAAACTAAGTAAAGATGGGTAAAAGGATTAGGGCTTCACGCTTGTTTTTCTTATTCTTTATCCCTAATTACATCTGTCATAAGAGAGTGACTCATGGATCGCATAATTACATCATCGCGTGACCGTTCCTCGCTGCTTAGCACGCACAAGGTTCTGCGTAATACCTACTTCCTGCTCAGCCTGACGCTGGCGTTTTCCGCTATCACCGCCACCGCCAGCACAGTGCTGATGCTCCCTTCGCCGGGTCTCATTTTGACCCTCGTGGGGGTGTACGGTCTGATGTTCCTGACCTACAAAACGGCGAATAAACCCACCGGGATTATTTCCGCCTTCGCCTTCACCGGCTTCCTCGGCTATATCCTTGGACCGATGCTGAACGCGTATCTTTCTGCCGGCATGGGCGATTTGATCGGCCTGGCGCTGGGCGGTACGGCGCTGGTCTTCTTCTGCTGCTCGGCCTACGTGCTGACGACGCGCAAAGACATGTCGTTCCTCGGCGGGATGCTGATGGCGGGCGTGGTGGTCGTCCTGATTGGTATGGTCGCTAACCTGTTCCTGCAGCTGCCGGCGCTCCATCTGGCGATTAGCGCGGTGTTCATTCTGATCTCTTCGGGCGCCATCCTGTTCGAGACCAGCAACATCATCCGCGGTGGTGAAACCAACTACATCCGCGCGACGGTTAGCCTGTATGTCTCGCTGTACAACATCTTTGTCAGCCTGCTGAGCATCCTGGGCTTCGCCAGCCGGGACTAACCGCTCCCCTGCTAATCCGGAGGCCTCGCTTATGCGGGGCCTTTTTTTTTGCTACACTGCGGCCAGTTTCAGGCGGTATGTGAAAAATCATGTTTATTTTTGAAGGCAATGAAATTGAGACGGATAGCGAAGGCTATCTGAAAGATACGACTCAGTGGAACGAGGCGATGGCGGAAGTTATCGCCGCGCAGGAAGGGATAACGCTCGCCGTTGAGCATTGGGAAGTGGTGCGCTTTGTGCGAGAGTTTTACCTTGAATTCAACACCTCGCCAGCGATCCGCATGCTGGTGAAGGCGATGGCCAACAAGTTTGGCGAAGAGAAAGGCAACAGCCGCTATCTCTATCGCCTGTTCCCGAAAGGCCCCGCCAAACAGGCGACCAAAATCGCCGGGCTGCCGAAGCCGGTGAAGTGCATCTAATACAGAATCGCGAATTTGTCCCAGCTGCGGGTGGGTTGATGGGGCTCGGTTAACACCCGGTCAACCCGCGCGCTGCGCGGCCCCCCGGCTTTCAGCCAGGCTATGAGTTTTTCCACCTGCGCCGCCTCGCCGCAGGCAAGCACTTCCACCCCGCCGTCATCCAAATTACGGGCATAGCCGGTCAACCCCAGCTGCAGCGCTTCCCGCTGCGTCGAATAGCGAAACCCTACCCCCTGAACCGAACCGTAAACCCATGCCATGGTGCAGATACTGGCCATTATCTTCTCCTTTTGCTCACCCTTTACGCTGAGAATAGCAAATTCGCTCAGCGTACGTGCTTCGGCAGTAAACCATAGTGCTGACGAAAGCGCGCGGTAAAGCGCGAACCCGACTGATATCCGCTATTCTGCGCAATTTCGCCTATCGACCGCGAAGTGGTCTGCAGCTGCCCCAGGGCGTGGGCCATCCGCACCTCCTCGACGATCTGGCGGAAACTCTGCGATTCCTGCTGCAGCCGACGGCGCAGCGTGGACTCGCCGAGAAAGAGCATTTTCGCCACCCGCGACACGCTCCATGCCTGCGCCGGCGACAGCATGACCAGTTGTCGAACCTGCGCCGACAGATCCTGCTGCCGCTCGACGAGCAGCGGGCCCGCATAGCCCGCCTCGTGCAGGGCCAGCAGCAGGCCCATAGTCTGGTGGAGCTGTAGAGAGGTGGATAATCCCTCCCGCACCGCCTGCAGAACGTTTTGCCACATAAACGCCAGCTCTGTCGTCACCGGGGCGCAGAGCGAGGTCAGACGCCCTGGCGGTGGTTCTCTGAGATAACGAGTCTTAAACGTCGTCAACAGCTCGGGGGTCAGCGACAGCAGATCGGAGCAAAAGAGGCCGTTCTCCGGCTGGTTAATCACCTCCAGCTCCACGTCAGCTGGCAACACAATCAGCTGTTGCGGCGTCGCCAGCACCCGGCTCTCCCCTTGCACAATCACTTTGCTGCCGCGTTTCACCCGACAGAGCGCCGGGGAGAACAGCCGCACGCGATGCAGCCTGCACAGCCGTCGGGTAGTGATCTCTGCCGCGGTTAAGGCGTTATGCTGAAAGTGGATACTCTCCATGCGACCGACCTTTTATTTTAGCGCCCGGCCATCGCCGTCAACTGTGCGCTGGCGAGAGCATGGCTGTGTAACAGATAGCCGACCAGCGCCCCGCTGGCCCCGGCATCCACCGGCAGCGTGGGGACATCCAGCGCCCATACCGTAAAGCGGTAGCGGTGTGGTTTGTCTCCCGCCGGCGGACAGGCGCCGCCGAAACCGGCATAGCCAAAATCATTGCGGCCCTGCACCGCTCCGCCCGGCAGTGTAGCGCTGTTTTTATCTCCCGCGCCAGCGGGCAACGAAAAGACGCTGCTGGCGATATTGACCACCGTCCAGTGCCACCAGCCGCTGCCGGTAGGCGCATCGGGATCCCGGACGGTGACCGCGAAGCTGCGCGTCCCCGCCGGGGCATTTTTCCATGCCAGCTGCGGAGAGACATTGCCTCCGGTACAGCCGAAACCGGCAAACCAGTGCTTCCGGGCCAGCGCCTGCCCGTCATGCATATCATCGCTGCTCACGCTAAACGGCGCAGCCATCGCGCCGCTGCTCACTGCCGCGACCATCGCCACGGCCATGCGGATACCTGTTTTCATCGTCTGCTCCTCGTTGGGGTGAGAAAACAGGGTATGAGAGTCCGCACAAACTGAATGTGCCGAAGCGCCTGCATTTTGTGCCGAAACGCTCACCTGTGCCTGCCGGGCGAAAGATGCTTGCGTGCGCCAGGTGTGCTACTCTACGCGCCATTTTTCGGTGCCGACATTCCCGTTGCTTAAAGGTAGCTCCATGACAGATTCCCTATTCCCCCGCTTAGTGTTAGCCAAAGGACGCGAGAAATCCCTGCTGCGTCGCCATCCGTGGATTTTCTCAGGCGGCGTCGCCCGCATGGAGGGTAAAGCCCGCAGCGGTGAAACCATCGATATTGTTGACCATCAGGGAAAATGGCTGGCCCGCGGCGCTTACTCGCCGTCGTCGCAGATCCGCGCCCGCGTGTGGACCTTCGACCGCAATGAAGCCATCGATAGCACCTTCTTTGAACGCCGCCTGCAGCAAGCGCAAACCTGGCGGGCATGGCTGGCCGAGCGCGATGGTCTCGACAGCTACCGTCTGATCGCCGGCGAGTCCGATGGGCTGCCGGGCGTCACTATCGACCGCTTTGGCAACTTTTTCGTGCTGCAGTTGCTCAGCGCAGGCGCCGAATACCAGCGGGCCGCCATCATCAGCGCCCTGCAGAACCTGTTCCCGGACTGCGCCATTTACGATCGCAGCGATGTCGCCGTGCGTAAAAAAGAGGGACTGGAGCTGGCCCAGGGGCCGGTGGTGGGCGAGCTGCCCCCGGCGCTGCTGCCGATCACCGAGCACGGCATGAAACTATTGGTTGATATCCAGGGCGGGCACAAAACCGGCTACTACCTCGACCAGCGCGACAGTCGCCTGGCGACCCGTCGTTATGTTGCGGATAAGCGGGTGCTGAACTGCTTCTCTTATACTGGCGGCTTTGCGGTGTCAGCGCTGATGGGCGGCTGCCGCCAGGTCACCAGCGTGGATACCTCTCAGGAAGCGCTGGACGTCGCCCGACAGAACGTCGAGCTCAACAGACTGGATCTGTCGAAAGCGGAATTTGTGCGCGACGACGTGTTCAAACTGCTGCGTAAATACCGCGATCAGGGAGAGAAATTCGACGTGATCGTGATGGATCCGCCGAAATTCGTGGAAAACAAAAGCCAGCTGATGGGCGCCTGCCGCGGTTATAAAGATATCAATATGCTGGCGATCCAGCTGCTGAACCCCGGCGGCGTGCTGCTGACTTTCTCCTGCTCCGGCCTGATGACCACCGATTTATTTCAGAAAATCATCGCCGATGCCGCAATTGATGCCGGGCGTGATGTACAATTTATAGAACAGTTCCGTCAGGCTGCCGACCACCCGGTGATCGCAACCTACCCGGAAGGGCTGTATCTGAAGGGGTTTGCCTGTCGCGTCATGTAACTTGAAAAACGAAACATGAGCCTCATATAGGGAGTATTCATGTTTCCCAGGAGGTGCCTATGATAGCCAGCAAATTCGGTATCGGCCAACAGGTCCGCCATACGCTCTTGGGCTACCTGGGTGTCATCGTCGATGTCGATCCTGAGTATTCACTCGCGGAACCGGAAGAGGATGAGATTGCCGCCAATGACGAACTGCGTGCGGCGCCCTGGTACCATGTGGTGATGGAAGATGATGATGGTCAGCCGATCCACACCTATCTGGCAGAAGCGCAGCTGAGCAGCGAAACCCGCGACGAACACCCGGAACAGCCGTCCCTCGACGAACTGGCCAAAACGATTCGTCAGCAGCTGCAGGCTCCGCGCCTTCGCAACTAAAACAAAACCCCGCCAGGCGGGGTTTTTTGTTATTTTGCTAATCCCAGTCGCGGTAGCTCAATGGCCGGGCAACGATCCATCACCACGTTCAATCCGGCTTCTCTGGCCAGCACCGCGGCCTGTTCATTGATCACCCCCAGCTGCAGCCACAGCGTTTTCGCGCCGATGGCTATCGCCTCTTGCGCCACGCCCCACGCCGCTTCTGAATTACGGAAGACATCAACCATGTCGACCTTTTCCGGAACGTCGGCGAGCGTCGCATAGCCCTGTTGCCCGAGCAGCGTCTTGCCCGCCACCTTCGGCGAAACCGGGATCACGTGATACCCCTGATCCAACAAATACTTCATGACCCGATAGCTCGGGCGGTCAGGCTTATCGCTGGCGCCGACCAGCGCAATTGTCCGTGTCGACGTCAGAATGCCGGCAATATCGTTCTCTTTCATGGGTTCCTCCTGCTATTTCATCTAAGTGTATGCTAATCCGCAGCAGGCGGCCATCCAGGCTAACCCACAGATTCGACAAAATTTTCACCCGGATGCTTGCAGCGACAGCCACATTCAGTAATCTGTTTGCAGGTCAAAATGTGGAATGAAATTATGGAACTGACAACTCGTACCCTGTCCGCGCAAAAACATATCGCGCTGGTGGCTCACGATCACTGTAAAGATATGCTGATGAAATGGGTGGCACGCCATCAGGCGCTGCTGGCGCAACACGTTTTGTATGCCACCGGCACCACCGGTAACCTGGTCTCGCGGGCTACCGGACTGGAGGTTAATGCCATGCTGAGCGGCCCAATGGGCGGTGACCAGCAGGTGGGCGCACTCATCTCAGAAGGGAAAATCGACGTGCTGATCTTCTTCTGGGATCCACTGAACGCAGTACCTCACGATCCGGACGTTAAAGCCTTGCTGCGCCTGGCCACCGTCTGGAACATTCCGGTCGCCACTAACGTCTCCACCGCTGACTTCATCATCCAGTCACCGCACTTTAATCAGCCGCTCGATATTCTGATCCCGGATTATCCGCGCTATCTTGCCGAGCGCCTGAAATAACCCAGCCGTGATTAGGGTTTCCTGGCAACCGGCACATTCAGCTCCTGCAGGATCTCGACAAACGGCGAAGGTTGCGCTTTGTTAAATAACAACCACACCCGATGACGCGCGCGGGTTATCGCCACGTACAGTAGTCGACGCTCCTCCGCATCAGGAAAATCTTCCGGCTGCGGCAGGAGCGCCTGCTCCATGATCGACTCGCGCGCCGGCGCAGGAAACGCATCCTCCCCTTCCTGCAGCCCCACAACGATCACATAGTCCGCCTGCTGGCCTTTGCTGGCATGAATGGTCATAAAATCAAGCTGCAGATGCGGCCAGCGCGTCGCCGCTTTGTTGAGCGCCTCAGGCTTCAAATGGTGATAGCGAGCGAGCAGCAGGATCCGCTGCTCGGGCTTAACGTAACCACTCAGTTTATCCAGTAAATCATCCAGCTTATCGTCGGCTAACAAAGTGACGGCCTTTTTATCGCCCGCCGTCAGGCTGTTCAACGGTTTACTTAACTGATGCGGATTCTGCTGGATAAAGCCATTGGCTACTTCGCCGATACGGCCGTTAAAGCGATAGGTGGTATCCAGCGCGCAGCAATCCCCTTCGCCAAAATAGTGATTAAATGCAGTGGTGAGAGACATTTGTGCCCCGCTGAAGCGATAAATCGCCTGCCAGTCGTCCCCGACGGCAAAGAGCGTGGTTTGGGCGTTCTGACGGCGTAACGCGGCCAGTAGCGAGGCTCGCTGCGGCGAGATATCCTGAAATTCATCCACCAGAATATGTTTCCACGGGCTGACGAAGCGACCTTTATCAAGAATATTGACTGCCTGGTGGATCAAGCCCGAGAAGTCGACCGCATTCTCCGCCTTCAGTGCGGCTTTCCACTCTTTCAGCAGGGGCGACAATAATTTCACTCGCTTACTGAACAGATCGCGTACCGCTTCCGGCGCGCCGGCGATCATCTCCGCCTGCGATCCGCCGTGCATACGCATCAGGCTGACCCAGCGGTCGAGCCGACTGGCCATCCGCCGCTGCACCCTTTTGTCCTGCCAGAAGTCCCCTTCCGGCAGCTGCCAGCCCATCTCCTCTTCCAGCCACAGGCGCCAGCCTTTGGCCTGGGCTTTTTTCTCATGACACTGCTGCTGCCAGCATTTCAGGAGCAGAGCCTGACGGGCTGCGCTATCGCTTTCCAGTTTGCTGATGGTGGGCACTTTTTTGCTGCCCTGCTGAATAATATGCAATGCCAGCGAGTGGAAGGTACGCGCGGTGATATCGTCGGATGCCAGACGCTCGCGGATCCGCGCGTCCATCTCCTGCGCCGCCTGGCGGCCGAATGCCAGCAGCAGAATTTGATCTGCCGCCGCTTCTCCCCGCGCCAGCAGCCAGCCTGCCCGCGCCACCAGCACTGAGGTTTTACCGCTGCCCGCCCCCGCCAGCACCAGCAGGGAGCGCTCACCATTCACCACCGCCCGCGCCTGTGAGGCATTGAGCGGGGACGACTCAACGCTATCAAAAAAGCCGCGATACTGTTCGAGCATCGCCTCGGTGAAGGCCTGGTTATGGGCCAGACGCGTTGTTTCAATATCCCCTAACCAGCGCTGACACTCCCGCCACAGGTCGCGGCAGTTATCAAAGGACTCAAGCCGACGGGCAGGCATCGGCAATCCGGTGAGCGCCTGGCGAATATTGTCCTGAACATCTGCCACCTGCTGACGCGTCAACCATTTACCTTCCGCGCGGGTGCGTTCGATCGTCGCCAGTTGCTGCTTTAGCACGCCGGCAGCGATATCACTCATTTCGGCGCTCCATTGCTCCCAGAGTGTATGTAAATGGTGATAGAAACGTTGCGTTTCGCTCCATTCGGTCCCGTGCAAACGCACGACTTTCTCGTCAGGCAACACAAATTCCAGCTCGCCCCATACCAGACCACGCTTACAATGCACTGACAATAACTGATTGAAAGGGATAAGATACTCATGACGATCGCCGGAAACCTTTACCCCGGCGTTCAGTAATTGCACCCGATCATAAGGGTGCTGAGCCATGCGTTTGCCCAATGTTGTCGCTTTAAGTTCCATATAATGTCGATTTTCAATCAGGGTGGATTGTTTTTCAGTTTAACCGCCCGGGACCAGGTGCTCCAGCGCAAAAAAACGTTACAATTGTCAGGTCTAATTATCCACAGGGCAAAACCGAGGGTTTATGCGTACCATTCTGAATATTTTGAATTTTATCCTTGGCGGTTTCGCCACCACCTTAGGCTGGCTGCTCGCCACGCTGGTCAGCATCATTCTTATCGTGACGCTGCCGCTGACCCGTTCCTGCTGGGAAATTACTCGCCTTTCGTTATTTCCCTATGGTAATGAGGCAATTCATGTCGATGAACTGGAGCCAGGCCGCAAAAATGGACTGCTGAACGCCGGCGGCACGGTGCTGAATATTCTGTGGTTCATTTTTTTCGGCTGGTGGCTGTGTCTGATGCATATTTTCAGCGGCATTGCTCAATGCCTGACGATTATTGGCATTCCGGTGGGAATCGCTAACTTTAAAATTGCCGCCATTGCCCTTTGGCCGGTGGGACGCCGGGTCGTCTCTGTGGAAACCGCGCGTGCTGCGCGTGAAGCCAATGCGCGTCGTCGCTTTCAGTAACCGAACGGAACACGGACATGATTAGCCCCCTGCTACGTCGCTACACCTGGAACAGTGCCTGGCTTTATAACGTAAGGATTTTTATCGCGCTTTGCGGCACGACGCTGTTTCCCTGGTGGATCGGTGAAGTCAAACTGACCATCCCTCTGACCCTCGGCGTTGTGGCCGCGGCCCTGACCGATCTTGACGACCGCCTGACCGGTCGCCTGCGAAACCTTGCCATTACCCTGGTCTGCTTTTTTATCGCCTCCGCTTCCGTGGAGCTGCTTTTTCCCTGGCCACCGCTGTTTGCCCTCGGTCTGACGGTCTCTACCATCGGCTTTATTTTGCTCGGCGGCCTTGGCCAGCGCTATGCGACTATCGCCTTCGGCGCGTTACTCATTGCTATCTATACTATGCTCGGCGTCACGCTGTACGATCACTGGTATCTGCAACCGCTGTTTTTGCTGGCGGGCGCCGTGTGGTACAACCTGCTAACCCTCTCCGGGCACCTGATCTTTCCTATTCGCCCATTGCAGGACAACCTGGCGCGCAGCTATGAGCAACTGGCCCGCTATCTGGAGCTCAAATCCCGGCTGTTTGACCCTGACCTGGAGGATGAGAGCCAGGCGCCGTTATACGACCTGGCCCTTGCCAATGGCCAACTGGTGGCGACGCTTAATCAGACCAAGGTATCGCTCTTAACCAGACTGCGAGGCGACCGGGGCCAGCGCGGCACTCGCCGCACACTGCAGTATTACTTTGTGGCTCAGGATATTCATGAACGCGCCAGCTCGTCGCATATTCAGTATCAAACCCTACGCGATCAGTTTCGCTACAGCGACGTGATGTTCCGTTTCCAGCGTATGCTGTCGATGCAGGCACAGGCCTGCCAGAAGCTCTCGCGGGCGATTCTGCTGCGCGAACCTTATCAACATGACGCCCATTTTGAACGCGCGTTTATGCATCTCGATGCGGCACTCGAGCGCGTGCGCGCCAGCGGCGCATCCGACGAGCAGATCAATGCCCTGGGCTTTTTACTCAATAACCTGCGCGCCATCGATGCGCAGCTGGCCACGATTGAATCGGTGCAAACCACCGCCCCTGTTAACAGTAATACCGAGACACTGCTGGCCGATGATCGGCTCGGCGGGTTGAACGATATCTGGCTGCGTCTGCGGCGCAATATGTCGCCAGAATCAGCCCTTTTTCGCCACGCGGTGCGTATGTCACTGGTGCTCTGCGCCGGCTATGCCTTTATTCAGTTTACCGGCCTCCAGCATGGCTACTGGATCCTGCTGACCAGCCTGTTTGTCTGTCAGCCGAACTATAACGCCACCCGCCATCGACTGGCGTTGAGAATTATCGGCACGCTGGTTGGCGTCGCGATCGGCCTGCCCGTCCTGCTGCTGGTTCCCTCTGTTGAAGGGCAATTACTGCTGATCGTCCTGACCGGCGTGCTGTTCTTTGCCTTTCGTAACGTACAGTATGCCCATGCCACCATGTTTATTACCCTGCTGGTACTGCTGTGCTTTAACCTGCTCGGGGAAGGTTTTGAGGTCGCGCTGCCGCGCATCATTGATACCCTTATCGGCTGCGCCATTGCCTGGGCGGCAGTCAGCTTCATCTGGCCGGACTGGAAATTCCGTAACCTGCCACGAGTGCTGGACCGGGCGATGAATGCCAACTGCCGTTATCTGGACGCGATTCTGGAACAGTATCACCAGGGACGCGACAACCGCCTGGCATACCGCGTGGCCCGTCGCGATGCCTACAACCGGGATGCGGAACTGGCCTCCGTCGTCTCTAATTTATCGACGGAACCACGTGCAGACGCCACTCAGCGCGAGACCGCGTTTCGCCTGCTCTGTCTGAATCATACTTTCACCAGCTATATCTCCGCCCTGGGCGCGCATCGGGAAAAATTGTCCACCCCCGATATTCTCGCCCTGCTGGATGATGCGGTTTGCTATGTTGATGACGCCCTGCACCATACCCCCGCCGATGAACATCGGGTACAAAAGTCTTTGACCAGCCTGCAAAGCCGGATTCAGCATCTGGAACCGCGCGCGGACAGTAAAGAGCCGCTGGTATTACAGCAAATCGGCTTGTTGCTCGCGCTGCTGCCTGAAATCTGCCGCCTGCAACAGCGCGTTCATACTCAAACTGAATGAAGACTGTTATCCGCTAGCGATCCTCCGCCCATTCCATCAGCTCCTGACGCCGCGGCGTCGGGAGCGCGGCGACATGGATCCCGCCAATCGCGGCTTCCAGCCCCAGCAGTACACTGTGTGACAAAGAAGCATTATTTTCACGTAGCTTCAGCCAGGCTTGCTGGGCGCCAATATCCCGAAGCGTCCTGACATCCGGAATGCCCGCATGAATCAGCTGCACTTCCATATGAAAGCTGATATTGGGTAAATCCTTCAAACGGCCAGAATCCCGGCGGTGATACTTTTCGCGCTGGGCACTCTGCCATGACAACAGCGACAGGCGAAAGAGCTGTTTCTCATCGCGCCATAAGGCGTCGTCGATCTGATAATATTTCAGCGGCACGATGCGCCCATGTCGGCGCAGCATCAATAAAGGATTATGGTGTTCAACCCGATAGGCGGCGCTCTGCTCGCAGGCCTTCAGATAAATATTTCCCTCTGCCACCATCGCAAACACCGTGTCATCAATGGCCAGACTGTAACCGCCAAAGAGCGGACGGGTATGTAATTGACCCAGCGGTGAAACGCAGGCCTGAAATTGCGGGAGCCGCGGACAAACGAGTTTTCTCATGATCATTCCTTTGTTAATCATGTAATTAAACTTAAGTTGTTAGCGGATCCACTATGGAAAACATAAGGGACTTCCCCGGCAGCAGCAAGGTGATTTTTGTCGACTTTCCTACCAGAATGCGGTTTTGCGAGAAGCTTTCAGAAATTTTCTCGCGTTGCTGCAACCGACCGGGGGGAGAGAAACGATTAGCCCGCGTTAAGGATGCCCGGAGAAAAAGTGTCGAACGCGGTAGCAGAGGAAGGCACATCGCGGCAGGAAATGAGTAAATTTCAGGCAGCAAAATGGCAAATTGCGGTTGATCTTTTCCCCTGACGGATATACTGTACATACATACAGTAACTACAGGCGGGATAGACTATGTTTACTTCAGCTCACGCAAATCGTTCAGCACAGGCTTCTGCTCCAGCTGGCCACTACGCTCATCGTTCCGGCGAACAGACCGCCAGTGGGCTGATCAGTGAAATTGTCTATCGTGAAGATCAACCCATGATGACACAGTTATTACTGCTACCTTTATTACAGCAGCTGGGTCAACAGTCTCGCTGGCAGCTCTGGCTCACACCGCAACAGAAGCTAAGCCGCCAGTGGGTTCAGTCCGCCGGCCTGCCACTGTCTAAAGTCATGCAAATTAGCCAGCTGTCTCCCTGCCATACCGTAGACTCGATGATCCGCGCGCTGCGCACCGGGAATTATAGTGTGGTTATCTGCTGGCTGGCGGAGGAGCTAACCGCCGAGGAGCATGAGCGTCTGGTTAATGCCGCTCAGGAAGGCTGCGCGATGGGGTTCATCATGCGCCCGGTCAGAAATCAGGGCACGCTCGGCAGACAACTCAGCGGGCTAAAAATTCACTCAAATTTGTATCATTGAGTGAAATTAGGATTATTCCTGGAATTTTTTTTACCGTTGGTTAAGGTGCTGCGATTTAGAGGGTCTTTTTCGCTGAATGCCTGCCACACGGGGATTTCTGCCTTTTCCCTGCGTACGAAAATCAACCATATTTGTTAAATATTGTGTATACAACCCTTTTTTTTCATATGCCTGACAGAGTTCACACTTGTAAGTTTCGAACTAAGTTGTAGACTTTACATCGCCAGGGGTGATCGGCTTACGCTGCATGTATCAGCATAGTTAACAACAAGTCACGCCCCCGGTGAAGGATTTAACCGTGAGGTCTTTTGTAACTTCATGGCGAATTTTGGATGATAATGAGGCGCAAAAAATGAAAAAGACAGCTATCGCGATTGCAGTGGCACTGGCTGGCTTCGCTACCGTAGCGCAGGCCGCTCCGAAAGATAACACCTGGTATGCAGGTGGTAAACTGGGTTGGTCCCAGTTCCATGACACTGGCTGGTACAACAGCTCTCTGAACAACAATGGTCCGACCCACGAAAGCCAGCTGGGCGCTGGTGCGTTCGGTGGTTACCAGGTTAACCCGTACCTCGGTTTCGAAATGGGTTACGACTGGCTGGGCCGTATGCCGTACAAAGGCGACCAGGTTAACGGCGCATTCAAAGCTCAGGGCGTTCAGCTGACCGCTAAACTGGGTTACCCGATCACTGACGATCTGGACATCTACACCCGTCTGGGCGGCATGGTATGGCGCGCAGACTCCAGCAACAGCATCGCTGGCGACAACCACGACACTGGCGTTTCCCCGGTATTTGCGGGCGGCGTAGAGTGGGCTGTTACTCGTGACATCGCTACCCGTCTGGAATACCAGTGGGTTAACAACATCGGCGACGCGGGCACCGTTGGCGTTCGTCCGGACAACGGCATGCTGAGCGTGGGTGTTTCCTACCGCTTCGGTCAGGAAGATGCTGCACCGGTTGTAGCTCCGGCTCCGGCTCCGGCTCCGGAAGTGACTACCAAGCACTTCACCCTGAAGTCTGACGTTCTGTTCAACTTCAACAAAGCAACCCTGAAACCGGAAGGTCAGCAGGCTCTGGATCAGCTGTACACCCAGCTGAGCAACATGGATCCGAAAGACGGTTCTGCTGTTGTTCTGGGTTACACCGACCGTATCGGTTCCGAAGCTTACAACCAGCAGCTGTCTGAGAAACGTGCTCAGTCCGTTGTTGACTACCTGGTTGCTAAAGGCATCCCGGCTGGCAAAATCTCCGCTCGCGGCATGGGTAAATCCAACCCGGTTACTGGCAACACCTGTGACAACGTGAAAGCGCGCGCTGCCCTGATCGACTGCCTGGCTCCGGATCGTCGTGTAGAGATCGAAGTTAAAGGCTACAAAGACGTTGTAACTCAGCCGGCGGCTTAAGTTATAACTGATAAAAAAACCCGCTTCGGCGGGTTTTTTTATGGCGTTAACTCGCCTTCACGACTGGGGGAAGTTACGCCTGGGTGGCATCAGACAGACCGTACTGATTACTCTTTGCCTAACAGCACCTGCAGATCGTGCTTCAGACTCGACATTTTGCTGGCATACTTCTCTTTGTGCTCAGCATCCTCAATCAGCTGCACGATGGTTTCAGACAAGGTTTTCCCCCGCCGCTGCGCCAGGCCGGCAAGACGCTGCCAGACGACAAACTCAAGGTCGATAGACTTCTTACGCGTATGCTGATGCTCGGCGTTAAAATGGCGTTTGCGCCGCGCGCGGATAGTCTGCTTCATGCGGTTCATTAACGCCGGATTCATATGCTGCTCAATCCAGGCTTGCACCAGCACAGGTTCATTTTCGAGCGTCAGCAAGTCATCTACCGCAGCTTGCGCAGCGCTGGCCTCAATGTAGCGGGTAATCAGCTCACCTTCCCGGTGCTTCTTTACCAGATATTTCCATTTCCAGCCGCTTTCAAGATTTTCCAGTTGTTGATATTTCATTGCGATCTCAATGTGACCGTGTAACTCATTTCAGGATATCAGTTTTTTCCTGATGTGCTGAACATAAATCATTATTCGCGATGTATATGGCCGGGGAATCACCGAGGTAACCATAATCCTCCGTGTGCTCGGTCGCGGCATCAGGTATAATTGCGCGCTTTACATCTAACTAAAAAACAGCGACTTTGACCATTACGAAACTGACCCGAACCGACCTCGCGCCTGATACGGAACCTTATCAGGCGCTGTTTGCACAAGCTGATCTTTCCCATCCGGCCCCCTCTCTTTCGGGCGATCTGCAGCCGCGTTTATTCTACGCGCTTGAACAGCTGTTGTTCACGCCGGCGGTCTCCTCCTTCATGCTGGTGAAAGCCCCAGAAGAGCCGGAGTATCTGCAATGGCTGGCAGCCGAAACCCGGACGCTGCATGAACCTGCCGCACCGCTCTACGGTGTTCGCTATGAGGTTGATGGCGCTCGCGTCACGCTCTCTCCGGCGCAACGTGCTGAGGATAATTTTGCCAGCATCGCGCCGGTCGTGGCAGCCGATTGGGTAGAGGCGGAACAGCTGTTTGGCTGCGTACGCCAGTTTAATGGCGAAATTAGCCTCCAGCCAGGCCTTGTCCACCAGGCCAACGGCGGTGTGCTGGTACTCTCTCTACGCGCACTGCTGGCCCAACCCCTGCTGTGGGTACGCCTGAAAAATATGGTGACTCGTCAGCGTTTTGACTGGCTTTCCGTCGATGAATCCCGCCCCTTGCCGGTCAGCATTCCCGCCATGCCGCTGAGCCTGAAAGTCATGCTAGTGGGTGAACGTGAATCGCTGGCGGATTTCCAGGAAATGGAGCCAGAGCTCTCTGCACAGGCCATCTACAGCGAATATGAAGATACACTGCAGTTCGCTGACGCCGATACGCTGAAAGGCTGGTGTCAGTGGGTATGGCAAAATGCCCAGCAGCTGGCGCTGCCAGGACCGGCAGCCGATGCCTGGCCGCTGTTGCTCGATGAAGGGACACGCTATACCGGCGATCAGGAGACGTTACCGCTCAGCCCACTATGGATAGCCCGCCAGCTTCGGGAGGCCGCCGCTTTCTGCGAAGGCGAGAAGATCACTGGCGAAGAAATGCAGACGATGCTGGCTCGCCGGGAGTGGCGTGAAGGCTATCTGGCCGAACGTATGCAAGATGAAATCCTGCAGGAACAGATCCTGATTGAGACCGAAGGTGAATGCGTCGGACAGATCAACGCCCTGTCGGTGATTGAATTCCCTGGCCATCCGCGCGCGTTCGGTGAGCCATCGCGCATCAGCTGCGTCGTGCACATTGGTGATGGCGAATTTATCGACGTCGAACGCAAAGCCGAGCTGGGCGGTAACATTCATGCGAAAGGCATGATGATCATGCAGGCTTTCCTGATGTCCGAGCTGGAGCTGGAACAGCAGCTTCCCTTCACTGCTTCGCTGACGTTCGAACAGTCCTACAGCGAAGTGGACGGCGACAGCGCCTCCATGGCCGAACTCTGCGCCTTAATCAGCGCCCTGGCCAATGTGCCAATTAATCAGAGCATTGCAATTACCGGCTCCGTCGACCAGTTTGGTCGCGTGCAACCGGTCGGCGGGCTGAACGAAAAAATTGAAGGCTTCTTCACCATTTGTCAGCAGCGCGGCTTAACCGGCAAACAAGGGGTCATCATCCCTTCCGCCAACGTTCGCCACCTCAGCTTGACCCGCGAGTTACGTCAGGCTGTTGCCGAAGACCAGTTTGCCATCTGGGCCATTGATGATATTACCGAAGCGCTGCCGATGTTGACCCAGCTGATGTGGGACGGAGAAGGACAGACGCTGCGACAAACCATTCAGGAGCGGATAGCGCAGGCGACCCAGCAAGAGACTCGCCATCGTTTTCCGTGGCCGCTACGCTGGTTAGGTGGGACAAGTTCTAACTGATCGGACTTGTTCAGCTTACACGTGTTAGCTATCCTGCGTCCCGAACTTAAAATAAGGCTTACTGAAAACATGGTAGATAAACGCGAATCCTATACAAAAGAAGATCTTCTTGCCTCCGGTCGTGGTGAACTGTTCGGCGCGAAAGGCCCGCAGTTGCCGGCACCGAACATGCTGATGATGGACCGCGTCATCAAAATGACCGAAACTGGTGGTAACTATGACAAAGGTTATGTTGAAGCAGAACTCGACATCAACCCGGACCTGTGGTTCTTCGGTTGTCACTTCATCGGCGACCCGGTGATGCCGGGCTGCCTGGGCCTGGATGCGATGTGGCAGCTGGTCGGTTTCTACCTCGGCTGGCTCGGCGGCGAAGGCAAAGGCCGTGCCCTGGGCGTTGGCGAAGTGAAATTCACCGGTCAGGTTCGGCCGACCGCGAAAAAAGTTACCTACCGCATCCACTTCAAGCGCATCGTTAACCGTCGTCTGATTATGGGCCTGGCGGATG
Source organism: Klebsiella sp. 10982 (assembly GCF_048589245.1). Lineage (NCBI taxonomy): Bacteria > Pseudomonadati > Pseudomonadota > Gammaproteobacteria > Enterobacterales > Enterobacteriaceae > Klebsiella > Klebsiella sp. 10982. The sequence goes on along the minus strand of NZ_JBMAXV010000024.1, from coordinate 24,373 downwards.
GTGAAGTGCTGGTTGACGATCGTCTGATTTATACCGCGAACGATCTGAAAGTGGGGCTGTTCCAGGATACTTCCGCTTTCTGATAATTATCAGCAGCGATTAAAAGGCGAAGCCCCCGCCAGGCGGAGGCTTCTTTTTTAAAGAGACAGTGTCAGGCAGTTAGTACCCTGTCCTCCATGGCTTCTCGCCAGCCTCCCAGCCACCATGAGCGTTGATTCAGGCTCTGGTATGGACACATTTCTTTCGATCTCCCCGCGATACCCGCTTGATATCCACGTTGATGTGCCCGTTCCAGGCGATCTCGTTTTTGTCTCTTCATGCCTCGTTTCCCTCATTCTTTGATCTGGTGGAAAAGAAAACAGTGGTCGCAAATTGTGCAGCCACGGGTTACGAATACCGCGAAATGGAGGCAACGTCAATGCGCAAAATTCACGCCAGTGTCATATTTGTGACCTATATAAGAGTTCATTTTTTGTTCATTCAGCGCCGCGGTTGCTAACAAATTGACCTGGCAAAAAAAATGCCGCGCGGCTCAGATGAACCGCGCGGCATATTATTTTTATGAATTTTACTTATGGCAGACGCTTAAGCTCGCCGGCAATGGCAACCGCCTCCTGGCTCCATGCCTGGGCCAGAGTCTTCACCATCGCGTCATAGCCATCATCTTGCTGCTTGAGCACGATGTCGAAAGGACGCTTAATCAGCTGCCCCTGATGCTTCAACAGCCACTCGCCGCTGACGATAACCCGCCCGTCGTAGCGCCCGTGAAAGCCATTCACTGCAACGTTGAGGGTATCCTGCTCACTCCCCAGAGGCTGGGATGAGACGACCCAGCCCGGCAGCTGCTGGCTGAGGTTTGCCACCAGCGTGGTGCGTAGCTGCTGGTCCAGCGGGCTGGCCCACAGATTATTATTGGCAATCACATACTGCACATCGGTAGTCTGATAGACCACTCCGTTGCCCGCCAGATAATCCGGGATACTGACCTGCTCAACCCACAGCAGACGCGCGCCCTGGCTGGCGGCGCTTTGCGCACCGCCCTGCACCACCGGTAGCTGGTAGTATGTCTTGCTTTCGCCGCCGCTACTGCACGCCGTCAGGGCGCATACGGCTGCCGCCAGTAACCATTTTTTCATTATTTCGCTCCCTTCGGCTGTGGGTCTTTTTTATCCTTGGCCTCAAATACCAGCGCATTGCTCTTATCATTGAGCGTTTTCAGAACCGGCTGCAGTTCGCGCAGCACCTGATCCAGACGCTGCATATCCGCCACCATCTTATTGTAGGCCGCGGAGCCAGGCTGGAAGCCCTGCATGCTGCGGTTCAGCTCACGCAGCGTTGTCTGCATATCGGCAGGCAGCTGCTGCATCGACTGGCTGGAGGTGATCTTATTCAGATTATCCAGCGTCGTCTGCACATGCTGCATGGTCTTCTCACTCTGCGCCAGGGTACTGGTCGCCTGCTCCAGCAGCGGGTTGATCGGCAGGTTATTAATCTTATCCAGCGCATCCATCAGACGCTGCTGGATCTGCGCCAGGCCGCCGCTGATAGTCGGGATAATTGGATAGCCGTTAAACTCCTGGATTTTGCCGCGCGGCGGCGCTTTCGGATAGAAGTCGAGATCGATATACAGCGCGCCGGTCACCAGGTTGCCGGTTTTCAGCGAGCCGCGCAGTCCGCGGTTGATCAGATCGTCAATATGGGCACGAATATTCGGATCGCCGCCGAGCTGGTTAACCAGACGTTGCGGTTCAACCCGCACTTCCACCGGAATGCGATAATCATCGTTCAGACGCTGCTTCAGCCCAGGAATAAAGAACGGCACTTTACCGACGGTGCCCAGACGGATACCGCGGAACTCCACCGGCGCGCCGGGCTGCAGACCACGAACCGAATCTTTGAAGAACATCACATAGTCAATATGCTCGGTAAAGACCGAATCCTGGATGCTCTTCTGATCGTCAAACAGGTGGTATTCCGTTTTGTTCGCCACCGGCTCGCCGAGATCCAGACCTTCCGGAATATCGAAGCTCACACCGCCGCCAAACAGTGTCGATAGCGAGCCCATCTCAACGCGCATGCCCGCCGCGGTCAAATCAACCGCGATACCGCTGTCTTTCCAGAAGCGAACGTTGGTGGTCACCAGACGGTCATTCGGCGCATTAATAAACAGCTGATAAGAGATACGACGTTTCTGCGCATCAAAAGTGCTGGTTTCAACCGATCCCACGCGGTAGCCGCGGAACAGCACCGGGTCGCCCGGCGAAAGCTGGCCCGCTTTGCTGCTTTCCAGCAGAATACGGATCCCCTTAGCATCCGGCGAGGCCAGCGGCGGAGAATCCAGCAGTGGGTACTGCGCCGGCACCGAACCTTTCGTCCCTGGCTGCAGTTCAATATAGGCCCCGGACAATAAGGTCCCGAGACCGCTTATCCCCTCGCGCCCTACCTGCGGTTTCACCACCCAGAAGACGGAATCGTTATGCAGTAATTTCTGCATCCCGGAGTTGAGGCGGGCTTTGATTTCTACGTGAGTGAGATCATCGGTCAGCGTCGCGCTCTCCACCACCCCAACGTCCACACTGCGGCTCTTGATACGGGTTTTTCCCCCTTCAATCCCTTCCGCGTTGGTGGTGATCAGCGTGACCTCAGGCCCCTGATGGCTGTAATGATAAAACAGGATCCACGCCCCGATCAGCGCAGTGACGATAGGGAAGATCCACACCGGTGACCAGTTCTTCACCTTCTGCACTTTCGCTTCTCCGCTCTTATTTTCCATGTTGTTGTATTTCCTCATGGCTTGAATCTGGCTCACGATCCCACAGCAAACGGGGATCAAACGTCATCGCTGAAAACATGGTCATCACCACTACCAGCGCAAACATGACCGCGCCGATGGCGGGATAAATATTCATCAACCCTCCCATGCGCACCAGCGCAGAGAGTACGGCGATGACAAAAACATCAATCATTGACCAGCGGCCAACAAATTCCACCACTTCATAGATCAGATGCATGCGTTCCGAATCGCGCGCGCCGTTGCCGTTAGCATTCCAGCACAGCCAGGCGATAGCTATCATCTTCAGCGTCGGCACCATAATACTGGCGATAAAGATCACCAGCGCAACCGGGTAGGAACCTTCACTCCACAGTAAAACCACTCCGGCCATAATGGTTGACGGCATTTTATCGCCCAGCAGATCGGTGATCATGATCGGCATAATGTTGGCAGGGAGATAAAGAATAAATGAAGTCACCAGCAGCGCCAGCGTCCACTGGAGGCTATTTTTACGCCGCGCCGTTCCTTTGCTGTGACAGCGCGGGCAGACGGTCTGGTCAGCCGGCAATACCGCCGTGCAGCAGGCACAGGAACGTAGCCCCTGGCGGATCCCGGCCACGCCGACCTTCAGCGGCTGGGTAATGGCCGGCATGGGGGCAATATCATCCCATAGCCAGCGCCGGTCGACGCACTGGAAAGTGCGTAACTGCAGCAGGCAAAACATGCACCAGGGAATAAAGCTCAGACCAATGCCGATGTCGCCATAGGCCATCAGTTTGACGAAGCTCACCAGCACGCCGGCAAGAAAAATCTCCGCCATCCCCCAGGTCTTCAGTTGAAAGAGAATACGCGCGAGGAACGCCTTCAGGCCAGCGGGCATCCTGACCCGATTAACCAGCAGCAGAATGGTGACCAGGCAAAACGCTGGCACAAGTTGGACAAAGAGTAAAAAGAAGGTGCCGAGGCTGGCGTAATCCTCGGTAAACAGCACATTGGGAATTTCCAGCAGCTCTATTTCGCTACTGATGCCGCCCACTTTCATATAGATAAAAGGGAACAGATTGGCCAATAGCAGCATAAACAGCGCGACCAGCGCATACGCCGTGGGACGCTGGCGAGGCGCGTCCCACGTGGTAGTTAACGTTGTACCGCAGCGCGGGCAGGCGGCTTTCTGGCGATGCTCAAGCTGCGGCAAAGCCACCAGCAAATCACATTGGGGACATAAAATATGTCGCGCAGCATGATGATGATCGCACATGACAACTCCTCGGCTCAGGCGCCGTTTTTTAATCCTTCGAGATATTCCCAGCGTTCAAAGGCAGCTTCCAGCGCCTGCTCCGCCTCGGCCAGCTGCGCCAGCACCTGCTGCGTGCGATCGTGCGGTTGTCCGAAGAAATCGGGATCGGCAACCTGCTCCTGCAGCGTTTGCAGTTCAGCCTCGAGGGCTTCCAGCTTCTGCGGCAGCTGTTCCAGCTCGCGCTGCAGGTTATAGCTTAGTTTGTTCCCGCCGCGTTTGACAGTTTCTGCTTTTGGCTGAGCGACTTCCATCGTTTTTTTCGCAGCTGGCTGTTTCTGCGCCAGCGACTGGGACTGCTGACCGCGAGCGTCGTGATAGCCGCCGATATACTGACCAATGCGACCACCGCCTTCGAAGATCCAGCATTCGGTGACGGTATTGTCCACGAACTGACGATCGTGGCTCACCAGCATCACAGTGCCCTGATAGCCATCGATCAGCTCTTCCAGCAGTTCCAGCGTTTCAACATCGAGATCGTTTGTCGGTTCATCGAGGATCAACAGGTTGCTGGGTTTCAGGAACAAGCGAGCCAGCAACAGGCGGTTACGTTCCCCGCCGGAGAGTGCACGTACCGGGGTCATCGCCCGTTTCGGATGGAACAGGAAGTCCTGCAGATAGCCCAGCACATGGCGCGGCTTACCGTTAACCATCACCTCCTGTTTGCCTTCCGCCAGGTTGTCCATCACCGTTTTATCCGGGTCCAGCTCGGCGCGGTGCTGGTCGAAGTACGCGACCTCCAGCTTGGTGCCAACGTGGATCCGCCCGCTGTCGGCCTGCAGTTGGCCAAGCATTAGCTTCAGCAGCGTGGTTTTGCCACAGCCGTTGGGGCCAATCAGGGCAATCTTATCGCCACGCTGGATCTGCGCGGAGAAATCTTTGACCAACACTTTGCCGTCAACCTGATAGTTGACGTTCTCCATTTCGAAAACGATTTTGCCGGAGCGCGAAGCCTCTTCAACCTGCATCTTCGCGCTGCCCATCACTTCCCGGCGCTCACCGCGCTCGCGGCGCATCGCCTTCAGCGCGCGGACGCGGCCTTCGTTACGGGTGCGGCGTGCTTTGATCCCCTGACGGATCCACACCTCTTCCTGGGCCAGCTTGCGGTCAAATTCCGCATTCTGCAGCTCTTCGACGCGCAGCGCTTCTTCTTTATCCAGCAGATACTGATCGTAATTGCCCGGATAGGTCACCAGCTTGCCGCGATCAAGGTCGACAATGCGTGTCGCCATATTGCGGATAAAGGATCGGTCGTGCGAAATGAAGATAATCGTGCCTTTAAAGGTTTTCAGGAACCCTTCCAGCCAGTCGATAGTTTCGATATCGAGGTGGTTAGTGGGTTCATCCAGCAGCAGCACGCGCGGCCCGCTGACCAGCGCACGGCCCAGCGCCGCTTTACGCAGCCAGCCGCCGGAGAGCGACGCCAGTTGCGCATTGGCGTCAAGGCCAAGCTGCTCAATCACTTCGTTGATACGGCTATCCAGCTGCCACAGCCCCAGGTTATCCAGCTGCTCCTGCAGGCGCGCCAGTTCATTTAAATTTTTGTCGCTCGGATCGGTCATTACCTGATGCGACACGTCATGGTAGGCCTTCAGGTAAGCCGCCTGCTCGGCGATCCCTTCGGCGACAAAATCGTACACCGTACCAGCGACGTTACGCGGCGGATCCTGCTGCAGACGCGCCACGATCAGATCTTGTTCATAAATAATGCGTCCGTCATCCAGCCCCTGTTCACGATTAAGGATCTTCATCAGGGTGGATTTACCGGCGCCGTTGCGGCCGACCAGGCAGACGCGTTCGTTATCTTCGATATGCAGCTCGGCATTATCCAGCAGCGGCGCATCGCTGAAGGAGAGCCAGGCGCCGTGCATACTAATCAGTGACATTCTTTATTCCTTTCAGGCTGCGGTAATCAGCCAGCAGTTGTGGATCTGACGGTTGCGGGCAAAATCCTGCGACAGCGTTTTTTGCGAAATCTCTTGCGCCTTCAGGCCAAGCGCCGCCAGCCCGTCATGATCCATACGGAAACCGCGTTTGTTATTCGAGAACATAATGGTGCCGCCTTTGCGCAGCAGGCGTTTCAGATCGGTCATCAGGCGAATGTGATCGCGCTGGACGTCGAAAGCATCTTCCATCCGTTTGGAGTTGGAGAAGGTCGGCGGATCGATAAAGATCAGATCGAACTGCTCGGTACTCTCCCGCAGCCAGCCCAGTACGTCCGCCTGCATCAGGCGATGCGCGCGGCCGGTCAGGCCATTGAGACGCAGGTTGCGTTCCGCCCACTCCAGATAGGTGCGCGACATATCCACCGTGGTGGTAGAGCGTGCGCCGCCGAGGCCTGCGTGGACGCTTGCGCTGCCGGTATAGGAGAACAGGTTGAGGAAGTCCTTACCTTTACTCATCTGGCCGAGCATGCGACGGGCGATCCGGTGGTCGAGGAACAGACCGGTATCCAGGTAGTCGGTGAGGTTGACCCACAGGCGCGCGTTATACTCCTGCACCTCAATAAAGTCGCCCTTCTCTGCCATCTTCTGATACTGGTTTTTGCCCTTTTGCCGCTCGCGGGTCTTCAGCACCAGCTTATTAGGCGCCATGTCCAGCACGGCGATGGTCGCCGCAATAATATCGAACAGACGCTGACGCGCTTTGTGCGCATCGACGGTTTTCGGCGGCGCATACTCCTGCACTACCACCCAGTCACCGTAGCGATCGATCGCCACGTTATATTCCGGCAGATCGGCATCGTACAGGCGATAGCATTCAATGCCTTCCTGACGGGCCCATTTTTCAAACTTCTTCAGGTTCTTACGCAGACGGTTGGCAAAATCTTCCGCCAGCATCGCCGGCTTGCCGCCTTCGCTCTCCGCCAGGTGATAGTTCTTCTGTACGCAATCCAGCGGGCCGTTCTTGGCTTTGAATTGCTTATCGGCACGCAGCTGCAGGCAGCTCAGCAATTCCGGCGAAGCGCTGAACACCGACAGGTTCCAGCCGCCAAACTGACTTTTCATGATCCGGCCCAGCAGGCTGTGCAGAGCGATCAGCGCCGGCTCGCTTTCCAGACGTTCGCCGTACGGCGGGTTACTGATCACCGTACCGTACGGGCCTTTCGGCAGCGGGTTGTTCAACTGGGCGACGTCTTTCACGTCAAAATCGATCAGCTCGCCGATGCCGGCGCGGCGGGCGTTGCGGCGCGCGCGTTCAATGACGCGCTCGTCGACGTCGGAGCCGTAGAAGCGCGATTCATAAGTAGCCAGTCCCTGACGCGCGCGGGTTTGCGCCTCGGCTTTCACCTCTTTCCAGATGGCGTCATCATGCTGCGCCCAGCCGCCAAAGCCCCAGTGGCCGCGATGCAGGCCCGGCGCGCGGTCGGTCGCCAGCATCGCCGCTTCAATCAGCAGGGTACCGGAGCCGCACATCGGATCGAGCAACGGCGTACCCGGCACCCAGCCAGAGCGCATGACGATCGCCGCCGCAAGGTTTTCTTTAATCGGCGCCATACCGGTCCCATCGCGATAGCCGCGCAGGTGCAGACCTTCACCGCTCAGATCCAGAGAGATATGCGCCGTCTCTTTGTTCAGCCAGACATTGATCCGCAGATCGGGCGATTCACGATCGACGTTCGGACGCGGCAGATTCTTGCGGGTGAAGCTGTCAACAATGGCGTCTTTGACCTTCAGCGCGCCGTACTGGCTGTTGCGGATCTCCTCATTGAGGCCGCTAAAATGCACCGCAAAGGTAGCGCCTGGAGTAAACATCTCCGTCCACGGAATGGCCTGTACGCCGAGGTACAGATCCAGATCGCTGTATACGCGACACTCGCCCAGCGGCAGCATGATGCGCGAAGCCAGCCGGCTCCACATCAGGCTTTGATACAGCAGGCGCGTATCCCCCTGAAAATGGACCCCGCCCTGGACTACCTGGCAGTCCGTCGCGCCAAGTCCTTCCAGTTCAGTTTTTAACAGCTCTTCCAGCCCACGAGCCGTACTGGCAAACAGAGAATTCATATCGTCACTTTTACTTAAAGAAAATTGGTGCGCATTATAGCCAATATGTGCCCTATGTCATAAAGTTATAGGCTTATTTTTGGAACCCGGAGGCAGCGTATGGTAACGCTCTCGCGACTTTTTATTCACCCCGTAAAATCCATGCGCGGCATGGGCCTGACCCATGCCTTTGCTGATATCAGCGGCCTGGCCTTCGATCGCCTGTTTATGATCACCGAAACCGACGGCACCTTTATTACCGCCCGCCAGTTTCCGCAGATGGTGAAATTTATTCCGGCGCCGCTGCATGACGGCCTTCACCTGACCGCCCCGGACGGCAGTAGCGCCGTGGTGCGTTTTCGTGATTTCGCCACGCAGGCCGAGCCGACCGAAGTCTGGGGTAACCATTTCACCGCGCTCATCGCGCCTGCCGCCGTTAACCAGTGGCTCAGCGGCTTTTTCAATCGCGATGTCCAGTTGCGCTGGCTGGGGCCACAGTTAACCCGCCGGGTGAAGCGCCACGATGCGGTACCGCTCTCCTTCGCCGACGGCTACCCGTACCTGCTGGCTAACGAGGCTTCGCTGCGCGACCTGCAGCAGCGCTGTCCGGCCAGCGTAAGCATAGAACAGTTTCGTCCTAATCTCGTGGTCACCGGCGCGGCGGCCTGGGATGAAGATAGCTGGAAAGTGATCCGCATCGGCGAGGTGGTATTTGATGTGGCTAAACCCTGCAGCCGCTGCATTTTTACCACCGTCAGCCCGGAGCGTGGACAGAAACACCCCACCGGGGAGCCGCTGGAAACCTTAAAGCGTTTTCGCACCGCGCAGGATAATGGCGATGTCGACTTTGGTCAGAACCTGATTGCCCGCAACAGCGGCGTGATCCGGGTGGGAGATGAAGTGGAAATCCTCGCCCGCGGCCCGGCAAAAGCCTACGGCGCCGGGGAAAGCGACGATACCCCTGCCCCTGACACGCAGCAGCAGGCCACGGTAGCCATTGACTGGCAGGGCCATCAGTTTACCGGCAATAATCAGCAGGTGTTGCTGGAACAGCTGGAGCAACAGGGCATTCGCGTACCCTACTCCTGTCGGGCGGGGATCTGCGGCAGCTGCCGCATTCGTCTGGAAGAAGGCGAAGTCAGTGCGTTAAAGAAAAATGCGGTCGCCGAAGATGGCACTATTCTCGCCTGCAGCTGTGTGCCTAAGACGGCACTGCGCCTGGCGCCTTAAACCGCCTGTCCCAGGCTGTAGCTCACCGCGCTCTGCGCCGGCTGCAGCCTGTCGTTCATGATCTTAATGACATCGCCTAACTGCATCACGCGACCGGCAAGGGTAAGTCCTGGCTGAGCCAGCAGACAAAGCGCGGCGTTATCTCCCGGCTCCACCACCAGCAAATTTACCTGCTCCCCGGTATCGCTCAACCAGACGCAGGCCGCGTCGCCGCCGCTCGGCTGCCAGTGGTGAGGATGGGCGACGAAGTGCCAGCTTTTCGGCATCTGCGGTTTGAGAAAACGGATCGCGGTTAACGCGTTGAGGACTAATTCCGCCCGCTGCTCTTTCGACAGTTCGAAATCGCGGCATTTTTCTTCAAAAGAGAAATAGAGCGCGGCGTCATCGACGCAAAATCCCGATGGGGCAAAAGCGTCCGGGGTCAGCATGCGCCGGGCGAAGCGCGAACGAAATAACATGCCATTGGCCAAATCGAGCATCATACGATCGTGCTCTTCATCGTAATACCAACGCCAGTTATCGTCAGGTTTAATTCGCATTTTTCCCCCAGTGCCCTTCGATGCGCCTCCGCAAAGTTGTTGCGACTTGCCGCAGAATATTTTTCTAAAATTAAGAAAAGTCTAAAATGTTTAAATAAGCAACAGTGAGGGAATATAAAACAACCAGGGCCGGAAATAAAGCCCTGGGTGGGATTCAGAGGAGGAAAAGATTAGATGTGGGTAACAATTTCTTTAATCAGCGGCGGGCCTTTAAAAATAAATCCGGAATAGATCTGCACCAGCGATGCCCCGGCGGCCATCTTCTCCCGCGCGGCAATCACCGAATCAATACCGCCCACGCCGATGATCGGTAAACGACCATTCAGCTCAGCGGAGAGCATACGGATAATTTCGGTGCTCTTTAATTGTAATGGACGACCACTAAGCCCGCCGGTCTCATCACAATGTTTCATTCCCTGAACCAGAGAACGATCGAGGGTGGTATTGGTTGCAATCACGCCATCAATATTATGGCGTACGAGGCTATCGGCAACCTGGATCAATTCCTCAGGCAAAAGATCCGGCGCGATCTTCACGGCAACCGGAACATATTTTTGATGCTTTTGCTGCAACTCAAGCTGCTTATTTTTAATACCAGAAAGTAAATCATCGAGCGCTTCACCGTATTGCAGTGTGCGCAGCCCCGGGGTATTCGGTGAGGAGATATTAATGGCGATATACCCGGCGTACGGATAGACTTTTTCCATACAAATCAGGTAATCATCTTTCCCATGCTCCACCGGCGTATCTTTATTTTTGCCGATATTGATGCCCAGTACGCCGTCAAAATGCGCCTTTTTAACGTTCTCAACGAGGTTATCAACGCCATGGTTATTAAAGCCCATGCGGTTGATCAATCCCTCGGCATCCACCAGACGGAAGATCCTCGGCTTATCGTTGCCCGGCTGTGGACGTGGCGTCACGGTGCCGATCTCAATCGAACCAAACCCCATCGCGCCCAGCGCGTCAATACATTCCCCATTTTTATCCAGCCCGGCCGCCAGACCCAGAGGATTTTTAAAGGTTAGCCCCATGCAGGTGACAGGCCTGGACGGTACCTTCTGGCGAACCAGGCATTCCAGCGGCGTCCCGGTGACACGGCGTAATTGTTGAAAGGTAACTTCATGAGCGCGCTCAGGATCGAGCTGGAAAAGGGCTTTACGAACGAAGGGGTAGTACATGAACTCTCCTGGATTCCCGGTGTGCAAACCGGGGGCGTATTATGTGCGATCTATGGCGGAAAGGGAATTGACCTGCGACAAAAAATCACCCATCAGCGCAAACGATTACCTGGCCAGCCGCCGTTATGCGCTTTTCGGCTATCTAACGGCGGATAAATCATTTAGGGAAATAATGGCGCTCTGTCACACTCACTGTAAATGTTATCAATTATAGATAAATGCAAACATTTAGTTATAAGGAGAGAAAGATGCGCGTCATTACGCTTGCGGGCAGCCCGCGTTACCCTTCCCGTTCCAGCGCCCTGCTGGAATACGCCAGAGAGACGCTCACCGCCGCCGATATCGAAGTCTGCCACTGGCATCTGCAGAACTTTGCCCCGGAAGACCTCCTGTACGCTCGCTTTGACAACCCGGCGCTACAAACGCTCAATGAGCAACTGGCGGGAGCTGACGGTCTGATTATCGCCACGCCAGTTTATAAAGCCTCGTTTTCCGGCGCGCTGAAGACCCTGCTCGATCTGCTGCCTGAGCGCGCGCTGGAGGGTAAAATCGTGCTACCGCTGGCCACCGGCGGCACCATCGCCCACATGCTGGCGGTGGACTACGCGCTGAAACCCGTTCTCAATGCCCTGAAGGCGCAGGAGATCCTCCATGGCGTCTTCGCCGATGACAGCCAGGTGACCGATTACCAGCACAAGCCGCAATTTACCCCAAACCTGCAGCGACGCCTTGATGAAGCCCTGGAGACGTTCTGGCAGGCGCTGCATCGCCCCAGCAGCCGCGCACCGTCATTAACGTCTCTGCGCGGGGTGGAGCATGCTTAATCCTCTCCGCGCCCTGACTCTGGGGGGGCTGCTGCTCTTTTCGGCGCTGGGTCACGCCGCGCCGGCGGCGCCTGATGCCCTGCGCATTGGTTATCAGAAAGGCAGCGTCAGCATGGTGCTGGCGAAAAGCCATCAACTGCTGGAGCAGCGTTACCCGAAGACCCATATCTCCTGGATTGAATTCCCTGCCGGTCCGCAGATGCTGGAGGCGCTGAATGTCGGCAGCATCGATATCGGCAGCACTGGCGATATCCCGCCTATCTTTGCCCAGGCGGCAGGCGCCGATCTGGTCTATATCGGCGCGGAGCCGCCTAAGCCCAAAGCCGAAGTGATTCTGGTAGCGCAAGGCAGTCCCATCCATAACGTCGCTGAATTAAAAGGGAAAAAGGTCGCTTTTCAGAAAGGCTCCAGCTCCCACAATCTCTTGCTGCGCGCCCTGCAGCTCGCGGGCCTGAAATTTAGTGATATTCAGCCAGTCTACCTTGCTCCTGCCGATGCGCGCGCCGCCTTCCAGCAGGGTAACGTCGACGCCTGGGCTATCTGGGATCCGTACTACTCCGCCGCGCTGCTGCAGGGCGGCGCCCGGGTGCTGACCGACGGAACCGATCTGAAACAGACAGGATCGTTCTATCTCGCCTCCCGGCCCTACGCTGAACGTAATGGCGCTTTTATTGAAGGCGTACTCGACACCTTTACCCAGGCCGATGCCCTGACCCATAGCCAGCGCGCGCAAAGCATTACGCTACTGGCGAAGACGATGGGCTTACCGGAGGCGGTGATCGCCAGCTATCTGGACCATCGTCCCCCCACCTCAGTGACCCCGGTGAGCGCCGAAACCGCTGCTCGCCAGCAGCAGACGGCTGACCTGTTCTATGAGAACAAGCTGGTGCCTAAAAAAGTTGATATCCGGGCCCGTATCTGGCAGCCCGCCGCCGCACAAGGAGCGAAATCATGAGTCTGAATATGTTCTGGTTTTTACCGACCCATGGTGATGGTCGTTATCTGGGCACTGAAGAGGGTGCCCGTCCGGTCGATTACGGCTATCTGCAGCAAATCGCCCAGACGGCGGATCGACTGGGCTTCACCGGCGTGCTGATCCCGACCGGACGCTCTTGTGAAGATGCCTGGCTGGTTGCGGCCTCGATGATCCCGGTGACGCAGCGGCTGAAATTTCTTGTCGCCCTCAGGCCTAGCGTGGTGTCGCCGACGGTAGCCGCCCGCCAGGCGGCGACCCTGGACCGACTGTCGAACGGCCGGGCGCTGTTCAATCTGGTGACCGGTAGCGATCCGGCCGAACTGGCCGGCGACGGTGTCTTCCTCGACCACACCGAGCGCTATGAGGCCTCGGCTGAATTTACCCACATCTGGCGCAAGCTGATGGAAGGGGAAACCGTCACCTATAACGGCAAGCACCAGCGCGTTCGCGATGCAAAGCTGCTGTTTCCGCCGCTCCAGCAGCCGCGTCCACCGCTCTATTTTGGCGGATCGTCTGAGGTGGCGCAGGATCTGGCCGCTGAGCAGGTCGATCTCTATCTCACCTGGGGTGAACCGCCGGCTCAGGTAGCAGAGAAAATCGCTCAGGTGCGGGAGAAAGCCGCCCGCCACGGTCGCCAGGTGCGTTTTGGCATCCGTCTGCACGTGATCGTGCGGGAGACCAACGAGGAAGCCTGGCAGGCAGCAGATAGCCTGATTTCTCACCTTGACGATGAGACGATCGCCCGCGCGCAGGCCGCCTTCGCCAGAACCGACTCCGTTGGTCAGCAGCGAATGGCGGCCCTGCATAACGGGCGACGCGACAAACTTGAAATCAGCCCCAACCTGTGGGCTGGCGTCGGTTTAGCGCGCGGCGGCGCCGGCACCGCGCTGGTGGGCGATGCCGCCACCGTTGCCGAACGGATCAATGAATACGCCGCGCTGGGTATCGATAGCTTTATCTTCTCCGGCTATCCGCATCTGGAAGAGGCGTATCGGGTCGGCGAGCTGCTGTTCCCCCTGCTCGACGTCGCCGTGCCGTCGATCCCGCAGCCGCAAAACCTGCGCCTGCAGGGAGAAGCCGTTGCCAATGAGTTTATCCCGCGTAAAGTGGCGCAAAGCTGAGGAGGACCTGATGGCAAAATCGACTCATCCCCTGTTGTTACGTCTCGCCCCCTGGCTGCTTCCGGTAGGGACGGTCGTTGTCTGGCAGCTGGCGTCGTCCGTCGGCTGGCTGTCGACGCGGGTGCTGCCCTCGCCGGAGGGGGTATTGAAAGCGTTCTGGACGCTCTCGGCCAGCGGTGAGCTGTGGCAGCATCTGGCCATCAGTTCGTGGCGGGCGCTGGTCGGCTTCGCCATCGGCGGCTCCATCGGGCTGGTGCTCGGCCTGATCAGCGGCCTGTCACGCTGGGGCGAGCGCCTGCTGGACACCTCGATCCAGATGCTGCGCAATGTGCCGCATCTGGCGCTGATCCCACTGGTGATTTTGTGGTTCGGCATCGACGAGACTGCCAAGATCTTCCTTGTGTCGCTGGGTACCCTGTTCCCGATCTATATCAACACCTGGCACGGGATCCGCAATATTGACCGTGGGCTGGTGGAGATGGCGCGCAGCTATGGCTTATCCGGCTTCGCCCTGTTCCGTCACGTGATATTACCCGGCGCCCTGCCCTCGATTATGGTCGGCGTACGTTTCGCTCTTGGCCTGATGTGGCTGACACTTATTGTCGCCGAAACCATCTCGGCGAATGCCGGCATCGGTTATCTGGCGATGAACGCGCGTGAATTTCTGCAAACCGATGTGGTGGTGGTAGCCATCATTCTTTACGCCATCCTTGGCAAACTGGCTGACGTCAGCGCCCAGTTGCTGGAACGGCTCTGGCTACGCTGGAACCCGGCGTATCATCTTCAGGAGGCTAACGCATGAATACTGCCCGTCTGAACCCTGGCATTCCCCTGCTGCTGAACGGGGTGACTAAACGCTATGGCGACAACACCATTCTTAACGAGCTGGATCTGCATATTCCCAGCGGCCAGTTTGTGGCGGTGGTGGGCCGCAGCGGCGGCGGCAAAAGTACCCTGCTGCGCCTGCTGGCGGGCCTGGAAAAACCGAACGCCGGCGAGCTGCTGGCGGGCGTGACGCCGCTGGCGGCGATCCAGGACGACACCCGAATGATGTTTCAGGATGCGCGCCTGCTGCCGTGGAAAACGGTGATTGATAACGTCGGGCTGGGGTTAAAAGGCGCCTGGCGCGATGCCGCCCTACAGGCGTTGGCCAGCGTTGGACTGGAGAACCGCGCGCAGGAGTGGCCAGCGGCGCTGTCGGGCGGGCAAAAGCAGCGCGTTGCGCTGGCTCGCGCCCTGAGCCATCGCCCGCGCCTGCTGCTGCTGGACGAGCCGCTGGGGGCGCTGGATGCCCTCACCCGCCTGGAGATGCAGGAGCTGATCGTCTCCCTGTGGCAGGAGCATGGCTTTACGGTCCTGCTGGTGACGCACGACGTCAGCGAAGCCGTGGCGATGGCCGACCGGGTGCTGTTAATTGAAGAGAAGAAGATCGGGCTCGATTTAAGCGTGGATATCCCACGACCGCGACGCACCGGTTCGGCGAAGCTGGCCGAACTGGAGGCAGAAGTGCTGGATCGGGTGATGAAACGCGGCAAGAGCGAAAGCGCGCCGCGTTTATTTAGTCATGGCTAACTAACGTCCCCGGCCCACGCTTCGCTCGGCCGGGCTACCAAATCGCACAGCGCTGTAGCCCCGGTAAGCGAGAGCGCAACCGGGGATTTTGCGGCCGTTACGCCAGCGCCTTACTGATTTTCTCGAACAGATCGCCGGAGAGATTCTCCAGCCCCTTCAGCTGCTCCAGCGCGGCGCGCATCAGCGCCTGCCGCTTCTCATCATAACGCTTCAGACGAATCAACGGCTCAATCAGTCGCGACGCCACCTGCGGGTTGCGCTGGTTCAGCTCGGTCAGCATCTCCACCAGGAACTGGTAGCCGCTGCCGTCTTCAGCATGGAACGCCGCCGGGTTGCTGCTGGCGAAAGCGCCAATTAACGAGCGCACGCGGTTCGGGTTGCTCATGCTGAATGAACGGTGTTTCAGCAGACCACGTACCGTTTCCACCACGTTGGCCGCCGGGCTGGTGGACTGCAGGATAAACCACTTATCCATCACCAGACCATCCTGATGCCATTTATCGTCATACTCCTGCATCAGCGCATCGCGGCTCGGCAGCTCGGCGGCAACCGCTGCCGACAGCGCAGCCAGCGCGTCGGTCATGTTATCCGCCTGGTGATACTGCGCCGCCACCAGCTTATCGCCCAGCGTCGGCTCCGCAAACGCCAGATAGCGCAGGCAGGTATTGCGCAGGGCGCGCTTACCGATATCGGCGTGCTCCACCCGGTAGCTGTCGAGCTTATTGGCGTTATATACCGCGAGGAATTCGTCCGCCAGTTCGTTCGCCAGTGTGCGGGTGAGCGCTTCGCGCACGGTGGCTATAGCGATCGGATCGATAATCGCGAACATCTCGGCGATTTCGTTGGCCGACGGCAGGGTTAAGATCTCAGCGGCCAGCGCCGGGTCAATTTTCTCATCCAGCAGGATGGCGCGGAAGGCATCGGCCACGTGTACCGGCAGTGACAGCGGCTGCCCCTGCTGATGACGGTTAACGTTCAGCTTGATATAGGTCGCCAGCAGGCTCTGCGCCGCATCCCAGCGCGAGAAATCATTCCGCGCGTGGCGCATCAGGAAGGTCAGCTGCTGATCGCTCCATTTATATTCCAGTTTCACCGGTGCTGAAAATTCGCACAGCAGCGCCGGCACCGGCTGGAAATAGACGTTATCGAAGACAAAGGTCTGCTCGGCCTGGGTCACATTAAGCACCGGGTGTACCGGGTGGCCACCTTTCTGCAGGGGGATCACCTTGCCCTCGTTATCGTACAGCTCAATGGCAAACGGGATATGCAGCGGCTTCTTTTCGGCCTGCTCGGCGGTCGGCGGCGTACGCTGGCTGATGGTCAGCGTATACTGTTCGGTTTCCGGATTATAGTCATCATGCACGGTGACGATCGGCGTCCCGGACTGGCTGTACCAGAGGCGGAAGTGCGACAGGTCGACGTTAGAGGCATCCTCCATCGCCTGCACGAAATCGTCGCAGGTGGCGGCGCTGCCGTCATGGCGTTCAAAATATAGCTGCATCCCTTTCTGGAAGTTTTCTTCACCCAGCAGGGTGTGCAGCATGCGGATCACTTCAGCACCCTTTTCATAAACCGTCAGGGTGTAGAAGTTGTTCATCTCGATAACCATATCCGGGCGGATCGGGTGCGCCATCGGGCTAGCGTCTTCGGCAAACTGCAACCCGCGCATAGTGCGCACGTTGTTGATGCGGTTTACCGCCCGTGAGCCGAGGTCCGAGCTGAACTCCTGATCGCGGAATACGGTCAGCCCCTCTTTCAGGCTGAGCTGGAACCAGTCGCGGCAGGTGACACGGTTGCCGGTCCAGTTATGGAAATACTCATGACCGATCACGCGTTCAATATCGAGGTAGTCTTTATCGGTGGCGGTATCGGTGCGTGCCAGGACATATTTGGAGTTAAAGACGTTGAGTCCTTTGTTCTCCATCGCGCCCATATTAAAGAAGTCGACGGCGACAATCATATAGATGTCGAGGTCATACTCAAGACCAAAGCGCTCCTCATCCCACTTCATGGAGTTTTTCAGCGAGGTCATCGCCCACGGCGCGCGGTCGAGGTTGCCGCGATCGACATACAGCTCCAGCGCCACTTCGCGGCCAGAGCG
Organism: Klebsiella sp. 10982; assembly: GCF_048589245.1. Taxonomy (NCBI): domain Bacteria; kingdom Pseudomonadati; phylum Pseudomonadota; class Gammaproteobacteria; order Enterobacterales; family Enterobacteriaceae; genus Klebsiella; species Klebsiella sp. 10982. The sequence continues at coordinate 6,779 of NZ_JBMAXV010000024.1, read as the reverse complement.
GGTGCGGAATGAATCGCGCAGGACGTCAAAATCACCGGCCACCAGCGCAAACAGGTAGCACGGCTTCGGGAACGGATCCTGCCACTGTACCCAGTGACGACCGTTCTCCAGCTCTCCTTCCGCCATGCGGTTGCCGTTGGAGAGCAGGAACGGGTATTTCGCTTTGTCGGCGATGATTTTGGTGGTAAACCGCGCCAGCACGTCCGGGCGGTCCAGATACCAGGTAATATGGCGGAAACCTTCCGCTTCGCACTGGGTGCACAGCGCTTCGCCTGACTGATACAGGCCTTCCAGCGCAGTGTTCGCCGCCGGGCTGATCTCATTGACGATAGTCAGGGTGAAATGTTCCGGCAGGCCGCCGATCACCAGCTGATTGTTTTCTTCTTTATAGTCACTCCACGGCTGGCCATTCACCTGCAGAGCGATCAGGGTGAGATCTTCGCCGTCCAGGCGCAATGGCACATCAGACGTAGCCGCATGGCGGGAGACCTTGCTCTCGGCCGTAACAACGGTTTTTGCGGCATCCAGGTCAAAGGTCAAATCGATATCGCTAATCAGATACTCCGGCGCACGATAGTCGTGGCGGTATTTGGCTTGGGGCTGTTGTGTCATAAAAAACCTTTAGCATCGTCGGTAAAGTGTCGTCCCAGTCTATTCCTGTTGTGTCAAACGCGCTATGCAGAATCTTCATCTTTTCAACGTGAAACACGGTAATCGCTACATTTTTTTAACACTCGCGGCACGAAATGCCCTCGACCCGACGCAAAGCTTGTGGTGTGATCCATGTTCAATATATTAAACTAGGCCTCGCAAATGACCGTCAGCGTCGCCGTCGCTCGCCATCGCGGGACAGAGTCGGGTAATAAAGGTATACTCCGGCTCCTTTTTCCGCGTTGGTTTGGATGGAACGCTCCAGTGAGAGGATGCTACTGCGCACCATGACACAATTCACTTCTCCTGTACTGCACTCGCTGCTTGATACGGATGCCTACAAGCTGCACATGCAGCAGGCTGTCTTCCACCACTACGGTGATGTACATGTGGCGGCGGAGTTTCGTTGCCGTGGAGACGAACTGCTCGGCATCTATGCCGACGCGATCCGCGAGCAGGTGGAGTCCATGCGCGACCTGAGGCTGCGGGATGATGAATATCACTGGCTGTCCACCCTTCCCTTTTTCCGCCAGGATTATCTCGACTGGCTGCGCGATTTTCGCTATGACCCGCGCCAGGTCTCGGTCAGCAACGACAACGGTAAGCTGAACATTCGCCTTACCGGCCCGTGGCGGGAAGCCATTATGTGGGAAGTCCCACTGCTGGCGGTAATAAGCGAGCTGGTCCATCGCTATCGTTCACCGGAGATGGGCGTTGAACAGGCGCTAAACACGCTGGAACATAAGCTAGGCGACTTCGCCAGCATGACGGCGGACCTCGACATGAGCGCCTTCCGTCTGATGGACTTCGGCACCCGCCGTCGCTTTTCACGCGAGGTGCAGGAAGGTATTGTGCAACGTCTGCAGCAGGAGCCGTGGTTTGTCGGCACCAGCAATTACGATCTGGCGCGTCGTCTGAATTTAACCCCGATGGGCACCCAGGCCCATGAGTGGTTCCAGGCCCACCAGCAGATCAGCCCAAACCTTGCCAGCAGCCAGCGGGCGGCCCTTGCCGCCTGGCTGGAAGAGTATCCCGACCAGTTGGGCATCGCGCTGACCGACTGCATCACTATGGATGCGTTCCTGCGCGATTTCGGCCCCGAATTCGCCACCCGCTATCAGGGATTGCGCCATGATTCTGGCGACCCGGTGGAATGGGGCGAAAAAGCGATTGCCCATTACCAGAAGCTGGGCATCGATCCGCTGAGCAAAGTGCTGGTCTTCTCCGATAATCTCGACCTGGCGAAAGCCGTCGACCTGTATCGCCACTTCGCCTCGCGGGTGAAGTTGAGCTTTGGTATCGGCACCCGCTTAACCTGCGATCTGCCGCAGGTTAAACCGCTCAATATCGTGATTAAGCTGGTGGAATGTAACGGCAAGCCGGTGGCGAAACTCTCCGACAGCCCGGGGAAAACCATCTGCCACGATAAGGCCTTCGTCCGCGCCCTGCGCGAAGCGTTCGACCTGCCGCCGATTAAAAAGGCGAGTTAATTTCCCTAAGGAGCCTTTCAGGCTCCTTTTTCTTGATTATTTATTGCCGAATTATCCGCTTATGATGCGAAATCTACTTGTCTGATGGAAGATGACAGGTAACATAGATATCCCCCCGCTGTTGGGGGAAGAGACTTTTTTATTGGACTACATAGAGAGATTATTATGAGCGTTGTGCCTGTAGCCGACGTACTCCAGGGCCGCGTTGCCGTTGACAGCGAAGTCACGGTCCGCGGATGGGTGCGTACCCGCCGAGATTCTAAAGCTGGCTTTTCATTCCTCGCCGTCTATGACGGTTCCTGCTTTGATCCTGTACAGGCCGTTATTAATAATTCTCTGCCCAATTACAATCAGGAAGTGCTGCGTCTGACCACCGGTTGCTCGGTGATTGTCACCGGTAAAGTCGTGGCTTCCCAGGGTCAGGGTCAAAGCTTTGAGATCCAGGCGACCAGCGTGGAAGTGACCGGCTGGGTGGAAGACCCGGACACCTACCCGATGGCGGCCAAGCGCCACAGCATCGAGTATCTGCGTGAAGTGGCGCACCTGCGTCCGCGCACCAACCTGATTGGCGCGGTAGCCCGCGTGCGTCACACCCTGGCGCAGGCGCTGCACCGCTTCTTCGACGAACAGGGCTTCTTCTGGGTTTCCACCCCGCTGATCACCGCCTCCGATACCGAAGGCGCCGGCGAAATGTTCCGCGTGTCGACGCTGGATCTGGAAAACCTGCCGCGTAACGATCAGGGCAAAGTCGATTTCGACAAAGACTTCTTCGGTAAAGAGTCGTTCCTGACCGTTTCCGGCCAGCTGAACGGCGAGACCTACGCCTGTGCGCTGTCGAAGATTTATACCTTCGGCCCGACCTTCCGCGCGGAAAATTCCAACACCAGCCGCCACCTGGCGGAATTCTGGATGCTGGAGCCGGAAGTGGCTTTCGCTAACCTGAATGACGTTGCCGGCCTGGCGGAAGCGATGCTTAAGTACGTCTTTAAAGCGGTACTGGAAGAGCGTGCGGACGACATGCAGTTCTTCGCTGAGCGCGTGGATAAAGACGCTATCGACCGTCTGCAGCGCTTTATCACCGCTGATTTTGCCCAAGTGGATTATACCGACGCCGTCACAATTCTGGAAAACTGCGGCAAGCAGTTCGAGAACCCGGTGTACTGGGGTGTGGATCTCTCCTCCGAGCACGAACGTTACCTGGCAGAAGAGCACTTCAAAGCGCCGGTGGTGGTGAAAAACTATCCGAAAGACATTAAGGCGTTCTATATGCGCCTTAACGAAGACGGTAAAACCGTCGCGGCAATGGACGTCCTGGCGCCGGGCATCGGCGAGATCATCGGTGGTTCCCAGCGTGAAGAGCGTCTCGACGTGCTGGACGCGCGTATGGCAGAGATGGGGCTTAACAAAGAAGACTACTGGTGGTATCGCGATCTGCGTCGCTACGGCACCGTGCCGCATTCCGGCTTTGGTCTGGGCTTCGAACGCCTTATCGCCTACGTGACCGGTGTGCAGAACGTCCGCGATGTCATTCCGTTCCCACGGACTCCACGCAACGCGACGTTCTAAATTTTTCGTTGAAAAGGTTAAAGGCCAGCGCAAGCTGGCCTTTTTTTATGTCAATTACTGTTAGCTAATTTCAACAAAATTAAACATCAATACCTGAAACTCACATTTATGTTACGCACTGTTTCGGTGCATCCCGGTGATACAGATCGCACTTTATGTTCATAACAGAGCAAAAGCGCTGATTAATTTGTTCATTTTTTAATCATTGGCCGCACGTCTTGCAAAGACAAACTCTGAATGAAAAGAAGACTAATTCGATACACAAAATGAGCAAATTCACACTTAGCCAAATTAATCATAAATAATTCATATAGATATATAAGCACCTGCGTTTTCTCTTTCCTGCTGGAACGGAATTTTGATTAAGTTCACAAAGTTCCTTAAAATACATATTTGATTACATGTTTTTTCATATTGTTACTCATATTAGATATTCGTAGCATTTTCCGGCTAGCGAAACGTTGTCGCGGATGGAAAGATGCCTGCAGACACCAAACTCTCATCAATGGTTCTGTAAATTTTTATTGACAGAACTCATTGACGGCAGTGGCACGTGTTCATATAAAAAATATTAATGAGGGTAATAAATAATGATGAAGCGCAATATTCTGGCAGTGGTGATCCCTGCCCTGCTGGTAGCCGGTGCAGCGAACGCTGCAGAAATCTATAACAAAAACGGCAACAAACTGGACTTCTACGGAAAAATGGTCGGCGAACACGTCTGGACCACCAATGGCAATACCAGCAGCGACGATACCACCTATGCCCGTATCGGCCTGAAAGGCGAAACCCAGATCAACGATCAGCTGACCGGTTACGGCCAGTGGGAATACAACATGGATGCGTCCAACGTTGAAGGTGCCCAGACCACCAAAACTCGTCTGGCGTTCGCGGGTCTGAAAGCAGGCGAATACGGTTCATTCGATTATGGCCGTAACTACGGTGCAATCTACGACGTCGAAGCGGCAACCGATATGCTGGTTAAATAGGGCGGCGACGGCTGGAACTACACCGACAACTACATGACCGGCCGTACCAATGGCGTGGCAACTTACCGTAACTCTGACTTCTTCGGTCTGGTTGACGGCCTGAGCTTCGCGCTGCAGTACCAGGGTAAAAACGATCATGACCGCGCGATTCGTAAGCAGAATGGCGACGGCTTCAGCACCGCAGCGACCTACGCGTTCGACAACGGTATCGCACTGTCTGCAGGCTACTCCGGTTCCAACCGTAGCGTCGACCAGAAAGCTGACGGCAATGGCGACAAGGCCGAAGCATGGGCAACTTCTGCAAAATATGACGCCAACAACGTCTACGCCGCTGTCATGTACTCCCAGACCTACAACATGACGCCGGAAGAAGATAACCACTTCGCCGGCAAAACGCAGAACTTCGAAGCGGTTGTCCAGTATCAGTTCGACTTCGGCCTGCGTCCGTCCATCGGCTACGTGCAGACCAAAGGCAAAGATCTGCAGTCCCGTGCTGGCTTCTCCGGCGGCGATGCGGATCTGGTTAAATACGTTGAAGTGGGTACCTGGTACTACTTCAACAAAAATATGAACGTCTATGCTGCTTATAAGTTCAACCAGCTGGACGACAACGATTACACCAAAGCGGCTGGCGTTGCCACCGACGACCAGGCGGCCGTGGGTATCGTTTACCAGTTCTAATCTGCAGTACACCCCTTCGTGATATGCCTTCAGAGCAGGACTTCGGTCCTGCTTTTCTCTATTCATGAGGTAAAGATCGTCTCTTTTGAAAACCTTCTCGCTTTTTGTCGCAAACGGTTGGCAATTCGTTATTCTCCCGTTAACCTGATAGCGGATTTCCCTTCAGTAATCACAATGGAACCTCGTCATGTTTGAGAACATTACCGCCGCCCCAGCCGACCCGATTTTAGGTCTGGCCGATCTGTTTCGTGCCGATGACCGCCCTGAAAAAATTAACCTCGGAATTGGTGTTTACAAGGATGAAACCGGTAAAACACCCGTTCTGACCAGCGTCAAAAAAGCAGAACAGTACCTGCTGGAGAATGAAACGACTAAAAACTATCTGGGCATCGATGGTATTCCTGAATTTGGTCGCTGCACCCAGGAACTGCTGTTCGGTAAAGGCAATGCGATTATCGCCGATAAACGCGCCCGCACCGCGCAGACCCCGGGCGGTACCGGTGCGCTGCGCGTCGCCGCAGACTTCCTCGCTAAAAACACCGACGTAAAACGTGTGTGGGTGAGTAACCCAAGCTGGCCTAACCACAAGAGCGTGTTTACCTCTGCCGGGCTGGAAGTGCGTGAATATGCCTATTACGACGCGGCTAACCACGCGCTGGACTTTGATGGTCTGCTGGTCAGCCTGAACGAAGCCCAGGCCGGTGACGTGGTGCTGTTCCACGGCTGCTGCCACAACCCGACCGGTATCGATCCGACGCTCGATCAGTGGCAGAAGCTGGCGCAGCTGTCGGTCGAAAAAGGCTGGCTGCCGCTGTTTGATTTCGCTTACCAGGGCTTTGCCCGTGGTCTGGAAGAAGATGCTGAAGGGCTGCGCGCCTTTGCCGCGCTGCATAAAGAGCTGCTGGTCGCCAGCTCCTACTCGAAAAACTTTGGTTTGTACAACGAACGTGTCGGTGCCTGCACGCTGGTCGCCGCCGATCAGGAGACCGTGGACCGCGCGTTCAGTCAGATGAAATCGGTGATCCGCGCCAACTACTCCAACCCGCCGGCACATGGCGCCTCCGTGGTCGCCACCATTCTGAGCAACGATGCGCTGAGGGCGATCTGGGAGCAGGAGCTGACCGATATGCGCCAGCGCATTCAGCGTATGCGCCTGCTGTTCGTCAATACCCTGCAGGAGAAAGGCGCGAGCCGCGACTTCAGCTTTATCAGCAAGCAGAACGGCATGTTCTCGTTCAGCGGCCTGAGTAAAGAGCAGGTCCTGCGTCTGCGCGAAGAGTTCGCCATCTACGCGGTCGCTTCCGGACGTATCAACGTGGCCGGTATGACGCCTGACAACATGGCGCCGCTGTGCGAAGCCATCGTCGCAGTACTGTAAGCGACAGCGTGCTCTAAGCGAGAT